>JAXITH010000160.1:0-2842 GCA_034680185.1 Candidatus Planktophila sp. | reverse complement strand
AGCGGTTATGGGTTAGAACTTGATGATCTAAAGGCTTTCCGTACTTGGAACTCGTTAACACCTGGCCATCCGGAATACGGTCACACTGCAGGCGTTGAAATGACGACAGGCCCATTGGGAGCAGGAGTTGCAACCGCCGTAGGTATGGCGATGGCAGCGCGTTACGAACGCGGGTTGCTTGATCCAGATACGGCTGCTGGAAAATCAATTTTCGATCACAATATTTGGGTCATTTGTTCAGATGGTGATCTACAAGAAGGCGTTAGCGGAGAAGCATCTTCGCTAGCCGGCACACAGGCACTTGGTAATTTAAAGATGATTTACGACGACAACCGTATTTCTATCGAAGGTGATACCCATGTCGCGTTTACTGAAGATGTATCGGCTCGCTATCGCGCATACGGTTGGAACGTAATTGAAGTTGCAGCAAAGGCTGATGGCAACGTTGATCTAGCAGCGCTCGATGCCGCAATGATCGCCGCTGGCAATGAAAGCGCAAAGCCAACTTTAATTAGAATGAAATCCGTTATTGCTTGGCCTGCACCACACGCTAAGAACACCGCTGAATCTCATGGATCCGCACTTGGCGCAGATGAAATTGCAGCAACCAAAGTTCTGCTTGGTCTGAACCCCGAAGAGGACTTTGCTGCACCAGCAGATGTGATGTCACATGTTCGTGCAGTTAAAACTCGTGGCGCAGAACTTCGCAAGTCATGGGATACAAATTTTGCTTCATGGAAATCAGCGAATTCCGAACGCGCTGCGTTGCTAGAGCGTTTGGTTTCTAAGGAACTTCCTGCTGGTTGGGATAAAGATCTACCGGTCTTTGCGCCAGGAAAAGATGTTGCAACTCGCAAAGCATCAGGTGATGTAATCGCAGCAATCGCAAAAGCGCTTCCCGAATTCTGGGGTGGTTCTGCCGATTTGGCTGGTAGCAACAACACAGCGATCACTAGCGCTGGTTCATTCTTGCCGACTTCTAGCGCGATGGAAGGTGCCAATCCTTATGGACGCATGATCCACTTCGGTATACGCGAACATGCCATGGGTTCAATTCTTAACGGTGTGGCACTTCATGGACTATCACGTTGCTTCGGTGGAACTTTTGCTGTCTTTAGCGATTACATGCGGCCATCCGTTCGATTGGCTGCGATCATGGATATTGGATCAATATTTATTTGGAGCCACGATTCAATCGGTTTAGGTGAAGATGGGCCAACGCACCAACCTGTTGAACACCTCGCTGCGCTACGTGCAATTCCTAACTTTGATGTTGTTCGTCCAGGAGATGCCAATGAAGTTCGCGAGGCATGGAAGGTAATTCTGCATCGTCGTAAACCAGCAGGCTTACTTCTCTCCCGTCAGAACTTGCCAGTTGTTGATCGCACAACTCACGGAGATGTCGCATTAGTGGCAAAAGGTGCTTACATTTTGAAGGAAGCCTCCGCCTCTGCCGATGTTGTTCTAATTGCAACAGGTTCCGAAGTTGGAGTAGCGCTTGCGACGCAGGCAATTCTTGAACAAAGCGGAGTTTCAACTCGCGTTGTTAGCGCACCATGTCTGGAATGGTTTAAAGAGGCTGATTCGGCATACCAAGGCCAGGTAATTCCGAAGAGCGCCAAATTGCGCGTAAGTATCGAAGCTGGAATCGCCCAAGGTTGGCGCGATTACATTGGAGATTCAGGCATCGCAATTTCACTTGAGCACTTCGGAGCATCAGCATCGGCGAGCAAACTCTTTACTGAGTTTGGATTTGCACCAGATGCCATAGTTTCCAAGATCCAGAGCGCGCTGAAGTAAAGATGATCAAATTAAGCGGACCTTCTCTCAGTAAAATAGATCGCAGCGATGCGAGATACCAACTACTTGCCCACGCTCATCCCCGAATCGCTGCCAAAGATGCGATGACTTGGGGCCAAGCAGCAAGTGCCGAAGCTGCGATCCGTTTGAATTGGGTAGATCTAGATCAAAGTTCGCGTGAGCTACTCCCCTTGCTCGATGCCCTTGCGGCAAAGTTTCGCGAAAAGACAGATCTAGTTCTCTGCGGAATGGGTGGATCATCCCTTGCTCCAGAAGTAATCGCCCAGACTTACAAGAAGAAAGTCTTTATCCTGGATTCAACAGATCCTGATTATCTTCACCGCGCACTGCAGGGCGATGCCAGCACGTTACTCGTTTTAGTTGCTTCCAAGTCTGGCTCCACCATCGAGACATCCGCACAGCGTGCATTCTTTGAAAAGTATTTAAGTGACTCCGGGCTTATCCCAACTGAACATATGGTCTTTATAACCGATCCAGGTTCTCCCCTTGATCAAGATGTTCGTAAATCTGGATTTACCGTGATCAACGCAGATCCAAATGTAGGTGGTCGCTTTAGCGCACTAACTGCCTTTGGCTTAACTCCTGCAGCGCTTATGGGAGTAGATGCATCTGTGCTCCTTGATCAGGCCAGCGATTGCAGAGAGCAAATGGCTGCAACCCCAGAAATAGTTCTAGATGTTGCTTATCTTCTGCTTACCCAATCTGAGCAATTTCTAGGTTTCACAGATAGCGGATCAAAGTTTCCAGGCCTTTCCGATTGGATCGAACAGCTAATTGCCGAGTCAACCGGGAAAGATCAGGTTGGTCGTTTACCAATTGCAACCGAAGGTTTTAAAGAAGCTGCCATGGGCGGGGCTTTCTCTGTGGCATTTGCACCAGGAGCTGCGCTAACAGTTGAAGCAGAACTCGGCGAGCACTTCTTATTCTGGGAATGGGTTACTGCGCTGCTTGGCGCAGCACTTGAGATCGACCCATTCAATCAACCAAATGTAACTGAGGCGAAAGAAGCCACATCTGCAGT
>JAXITH010000159.1:0-2848 GCA_034680185.1 Candidatus Planktophila sp. | reverse complement strand
CAGGTACTCCATGGGTGTGATCGCCGACGATAGAGATCGTGATTCCGCTACCTGGCGCACCTTTAGTGATTGTTACATCGTCATAAATGGAGATCGCTTGAAAGACGGTAACTAAATTGTGGAATCCATCGGCTTCCCGCGGACCAACTGCCAATTGCAAATTTACTTTGGCAGGAACTCGTACGGTTACGGAGTTTCGGTTTGGGCGGGACACGCTAAGACTCTAAACCTTGTTGCGCGATTTTGCAGAACGCATGGATATCGAGTGATTCACCGCGCAGCGTCGGATCGATTCCTGCAGCGATCAAATGCGCTTCTGCTGCGGCTGAGCCGCCGTAACGAGAGGAAAGAGCCGCGCGCAGCATCTTGCGACGTTGTGCAAAGGCGAGATCGATGATTGCAAAGACTTCCTTGCGCAGCTTTTCATCACCAGGTGTGGCACGGCGTTTAAAGCCAACCAATTTTGAATCAACATTTGGCGCCGGCCAGAAGATAGAACGCGAAACTGAACCAGCACCTGTTACCTCTGCCCACCAAGCGGCTTTAACGCTGGGAATTCCATATTCCTTGGTATTTGGTTTTGCCGCTAGTCGATCAGCAACTTCGGCTTGCACCATCACAACGCCGCTGCGCAAAGTTGGCAGAATTTCCAACAAGTGCAGAAAGACCGGAACAGATACGTTGTAAGGCAAATTGGCAACTAAAACTGTTGGTTCGCCTGGAAGTGATTTCACTTGCAACGCATCTTGATTGATAACGGTAAGAATTTCGCTGCGGTTGCTGTGCAGAGCTGCGGTTAAAGGAAGTTGAGTAGCAAGGCGGGAATCGATTTCAACTGCAATGACGCTAGTAGCTTCTTCCATCAGCGCAAGAGTTAGCGAACCTAAACCAGGTCCGATTTCAAGTGCGACATCGCCTGCAGTCACTCCAGCGGTGCGAACAATTTTGCGACAAACGTTGGCATCAATGACAAAGTTTTGGCCGAGTGATTTAGCAGGTTTCAGATCCAACTTTTCAGCAAGGGCGCGAATTTCTGCAGCACCGAGCAAGGTCATAGCGTTGAACCTGCAGCGAATGAGCCAAAGATACGTTCGGCGTTATCTGAAAGGGCTTGCGCAAGTGCGCCCACGCTTTCATTGCGTTCTTCAGCCATAGCGCGAACGATATTTGCGATCTGCGCTGGAGTATTTAACGCTCCGCGATTAGGCATCGGTGCCAAGAATGGTGAATCGGTTTCGACCAGTAACTGCTCGTGCGGAACTAACTTCACCGCATCGCGCAGCGCAGGGGCGTTCTTAAAAGTAAGGGTTCCTGCGAAAGAGAGTATGTAACCGCGATCAATACAGATTTTCGCCATATCAACATCGCCTGAGAAGCAATGAAAGACAGTCTTTTCAGGCGCTCCTACTTCAAGCAAGATTGATAGAACATCATCGTGTGAATCGCGATCGTGAATAACAAGTGCTTTCTTAGTCTTCTTTGCGAGCTCGATATGCCACTTAAAAGAATCTTGTTGGCGTTTGCGAAGTTCAGGTGGCGTACGGAAATAATCTAAACCAGTCTCACCGATTGCGCGGACACGTGGGTGATAGGCAAGTTCCTCGATGATCTTTAGATCTGCATCTAAATCTGGAACAACCGGTGCTTCATTAGGATGCAACGCAACGGCAGCTAAGACGCGATCGTCAAAGTGTTCGGCTGCTGCAACGCACCATTTGGATTGTTCTGCGGAGTAACCAACCTGCACCACGCGATCAACACCTACTGATTTAGCGTCATCTAAAACTTGTTTTACTTCTGCAGAATCTGGTGCGGCATCGGTGACAATTTCTAAATGCGCATGCGCATCTACCGTTGCAACCGGGAGCGGTTTTGGCAGCGGTGCCAGGGGGCGATCAATATCGCGATTGTGGCGATCTGCCATAGGAAATTACTCTTTAGTCTCGAGACGTGGAAAGAGGACAGGCGTCTTTGTAACGATCGTTCCTTCAGGAAGTTGTCCCCATTGCGAAACCTTGGAAATTTGCTGATCTGCAAGTGAACCAATAGTTGCATTGGCGCCGAGTGATTCCCACAAAATCTCAGTTGTCGCAGGCATTACGGGATGCAACAAAACTGCAAGTGCGCGAAGTGATTCGGCGGTGTTGTAGAGAACTTCTTCTAGCGCTGCTTTATTGGCAGGATCTTTGGCAAGAATCCATGGCTCCTTCTCGGTTACATAGCCATTTACCTTCTTGCAGAAATCCATCACTGCGTTGATTCCGCCTTGGAAATCGAGTGCAACCATTGCTGCATCAGCTTTTTCAACGGTGCTTATTAGCGCTGCTGAAAGTCCCGCATCGCTAGCTTTTGCGGGTACTTTGCCTTCGCAATATTTTTCAATCATCGCAGCCAAGCGTGAAGCCAGGTTGCCGAAGTCATTGGCCAGCTCTGATGTGTAGCGAGCTGACATATCTTCCCAAGAGAAAGATCCGTCGCTACCGAAAGGAATAGCGCGCAAGAAGTAATAACGGAAAGCATCTACGCCAAAGTGATCGGTGATATCCGATGGTGCGATACCGGTGAGCTTGCTCTTGCTCATCTTTTCGCCGCCAACTAGCAGCCAACCGTGAGCAAATACTTTCTTAGGAACTGCCAGACCTGCAGCCATCAACATTGCTGGCCAGATAACTGCGTGGAAACGCAAAATATCTTTTCCAACTAGATGAACGTCTGCGGGCCAAGTTTGCGCGAACTTTTTGCCGCCTTCGGTATCAGGTGCATCTGTAAGTCCGACTGCAGTTGCATAGTTAAGTAGCGCATCGAACCAAACGTAGACAACTTGGTCGGTATCCCAAGGAACCGGAAT
>JAXITH010000158.1:0-2857 GCA_034680185.1 Candidatus Planktophila sp. | reverse complement strand
GATTTCCTAATGCGCATGATGTGGTTCGGCGGCGGACGTCGCGATCGTGATAGCAACGCCAACCCAATCATGTTGGTAGTTTCACTCTTCGTTTTAATCCTGGCGCCAATTGCAGCAACGCTACTTAAGAGCGCGATCTCACGCCGTCGTGAATCACTTGCTGATGCGACCGCGGTTTACTTTACTCGTAACCCTGCAGGTTTGCGTAAAGCGCTAGAAGTTCTCGCCGCTGATTCAACTGTTGTACATCAGAAATCAAATGCTGTCGCACATATCTGGATTGAGTCACCACTTGATGGAAAAGCAGTTTCCAAGATGTTCGCTACTCACCCGCCGATCGAAGAGCGCATTTCAACTCTTCGTGCGATGGAGTCTTTAGGAAATTAACTTTCCAGCGGGAAAAAGAGCGTAAATGCAGCGCCTTTGCCTAGCTCTGATTCAACGCTAACTTGGCCAGCATGTGCGCGCATAACAGCGTCAACAATAGAAAGACCTAAACCGGTTCCCTCGCCATCGGTGCGAACACGTGAAGAATCTGCGCGATAGAAGCGTTCAAAGATTCGCGCTTGATCGGCATCCGATAAACCAGGACCGTTATCTGCAATACGGATACGAACTCCATCTTGATCCTGTTTAACCGAGACATCAATAGTTGTTCCAACCGGCGTATGAGTGCGTGCGTTAGCAAGTAAGTTTGCAACGACTTGATGAATACGATCAATATCGCCAAGTGAATATATTTCTTCTGAGCGTTCATCAAAGTTAACGGTGTGATTAGGTCCGGCAGCACGCGCTGATGCAACTGCATCCGAGACAATTTTGGTGAGATTAACTGGATCTGCTTTCATTTCGCGCGATTGATCTAAGCGAGCCAAAAGCAATAAATCTTCTACAAGTGAACCCATGCGCTTTGATTCGTTTTCAATGCGCCCGATTAACTCCTTCGTCTTTTCTTCACCTGAAACAGCGCCCTGGCGGTGAAGTTCGGCAAAGCCACGAATAGCGGTTATCGGTGTGCGAAGTTCGTGAGATGCATCTGCAACAAAGCGACGAAGCTTGCTTTCGCTTTCTACACGCGCAGCAAAAGATTCTTCAATACGACCAAGCATTCGGTTTAAGGTATTTACCAACCGGCCAACTTCGGTATTTGGCTTAACATCTGGCAAACGCGCTGTGAGATCACCCGCAGCGATACGTTCTGCAGTTGCTTCAACGTTTGCAAGTGGTCTTAGACCCACGGTAATAACTTTGCGTGAAGCCAATCCGATAAAGAGGATCATCGCAAGTCCAATAAGAACAAATAAACCTTGTAGGCGATTTAAGGTGCGATCAATATTTTCAAATGATTGTGCAACCACAACGCTGCCAAGGCCCGATGGAAGAGTTCGGGAAACAACTCGGAAATCTGAACCCGGGATCTCGATAGTGAAAGGTTGATCTCCGTGTTCTGCGATTTTCTTCGGTGTAATTCGGCTTAAATAGCTAGTAATTTCAGTGGCATTTAGATCTCCACCAATTTGCCCCAGAACAATGCCTCCAGGACCAATCAGGGTTACTGATGTAGAAGTTGGAATATTGCGAAGCGGAGTTGGATTGGCATCGCGTCTTTCATGTTGACGTGCTCCTTCAAAATCATCTTCATCTGACTCAATTCCCGCACGTTCTAGCCTCGGAATCGAACCGCCGGTGATACTTAATAACTCTTTATCAACTTCATGCGTTAGGTAATTGCGTAGAAGCGATTGTGCAGCGATATCGGATGCCACAAAACCCAAAGTGGAAAGCAGAACCACACCTAGTGTTAGGCGGTTAAGCAAACTCCAATTGGATAGCGGCGTCTTCATTTATTTCGCAGCGGGCAATCGCAAACGGTAACCAACGCCACGAACAGTGTGAATTAGCGGAGGATCAAAAGTGTCGATCTTCTTACGCAAGTAAGAAATGTAAGTTTCGACGATTCCGGCATCGCCGCGGAAATCGTATTGCCAGACATGATCAAGAATTTGTGACTTAGAGACAACACGGTCAGCGTTAATCAATAAGTAACGAAGTAATTGGAATTCAGTTGGTGACATCTCGAGAAGTTGTCCGGCGCGACGTACTTCGTGAGTTGCTTCATCTAACTCAAGATCGGCAAAGCGAATTTTCTCGTCATCAGTATTGATCTCGACAACACCGATACGACGCAAGAGCGCGCGCAAACGAGCGACAAGCTCTTCTAGGCTAAATGGCTTGGTCATGTAATCATCGCCGCCGATAGTTAAGCCAGCGACCTTATCTTCCATGCCATCTTTTGCAGTAAGGAAGAGAACTCCAACATTTAAACCTTCGCTGCGCATCTGACGGCAAACTTCGAAGCCATCTAAATCAGGCATCATCACATCTAGAACAACAGCATGCGGTTTAAATTCTTCGGCGACGCGAAGTGCTTCAGAACCGGTTGCAGCGGTGCGCACTTCAAAACCTACGAAGCGCAGACTTGTTGAAATTAAATCGCTGATGCTTGATTCATCGTCGACGACGAGAATGCGGTGACCTGAGTTTTCAGAGCTCTTTGGCATGAGACCAGAATGCTCTGACGGGCTGTGAGAAGGCTGAGAAAGTGGTTAGTTTTTAACGCCACTTCGTGGCAAGGCTGAATCCAACCCCAACGAAGCTAAAGCCGATAATCATGTTCCATGCGCCGATACCTGGGATCGGATATGAAGTCTGGCTCACGTAGAAAATTACGATCCAGAAGAGACCGATAAGGAAGTTAGCGACCATAACCGGCGCCAACCAGCTTGGGCTCTCGACTGGGCCATGTGGCTCGGCATCGTGAACCTGCTCAACGTGAGCGTGCTGCTCTTGAACCTTT
>JAXITH010000157.1:0-2863 GCA_034680185.1 Candidatus Planktophila sp. | reverse complement strand
CCCATCCGCATACATCTGCCGGACGTATTCCAACAGATCTTGGCTATCGCGTATTCGTCGATAAATTGGCAACGGTAAAGCCGATGTCATCTGCCGAACGTCGCGCTATTGAAACTTTCTTAGATGAAGCAAATAACTTGGATCAGTTGATGAAGAGATCTGCCAAGTTATTGGCAGATCTGACTAAGCAAGTTGCGGTAATTACTTATCCCATAACCGGCGAAGGCTCCGGAAGCGAAAAGATGACTATCTCTGGAACCGCAAACTTGGCTCGTTCTGGGGAAGATTTAGGAACATCGTTATCACCAATCCTGGAAGCACTTGAAGAACAAGTTGTTCTGCTTCGCTTACTTGGCGATGCCAACGACACCATCAAGGTGCGTATCGGCGGCGAACAAAGCGAGAGCAACTTACGTCAAACATCTCTTGTCACAGTGGGTTATGGCGCATCTGAGTCACCAGTTGGAGCGCTCGGAATTCTTGGCCCAACTCGTATGGATTACGCAGGTTCGATGGCGGCTGTCTCTGCCGTTGCGCGCTACGTTGGGCGCTACATTGCGGAGGGTAATTAAGAAATGTCTGATCATTACCAAACCCTCGGCGTTGATCGCGGAGCAAGTGCAGATGAAATCAAGAAGGCCTACCGCAAAATTGCACGCGAACTGCATCCCGATGTAAATCCAGATCCTGCGGTTCAAGATAAATTTAAAGAAGTTACTGCGGCCTATGAAGTATTAAGCGATCCGCAGAAGCGCCAGTCATATGACATGGGCGGATCAGGATTTGGTGGCGGTTTCGGTGGTGGATTCGGCGGCGGCGGATTTAGCGACATCATGGATGCTTTCTTCGGTGGCGGCGGAAATCGCGGCCCTCGTCCACGTATGCGCCAAGGACAAGATGCCTTAATTCGCGTTGAAGTTGATTTAAATGAAGCCTGCTTCGGAACCGAACGCGATATTTCAGTTGAGAACGCCGTTACATGTACTAAGTGCAACGGACAAGGTTCAGCCGATTCTTCAGCGCCAGCTATGTGTCAGGTCTGTAAAGGTCGCGGAGAAACCCAGCAAGTACAACGTTCTTTCTTAGGACAAGTAATGACTTCGCGTCCATGTTCTGCATGTCAGGGATATGGCAGCGTTATTCAAAATCCATGTCGCGAATGCGCGGGCGATGGACGCGTACGTGCCCGTCAAAATATCAGTGTCAAGATTCCTGCAGGCGTTGAAACTGGCAATCGCATTCAATTAGCCGGTCGCGGTGAAGTTGGTGCAGGCGGCGGACCAGCAGGAGATCTATACGTTGAAATCGTTGAAGCCGAACATCCATTCTTAATTCGTGATGGCCATAACCTGCACGTCGCAATCGAAGTTTCATTTGCCGCAGCATCTCTTGGTACCAAGGTAAAAGTTGAGTGCCTCGATGGTGAAATCGAAGTTGAAGTTCGCCCCGGAACTCAGAGCGGTGCAACTATTCCAGTACGCGGCAAAGGTATGACCCGGCTGCGCGCTGGCAACCGCGGCGATTTAATTGTGCACGTAGAAGTTCAAACCCCACATAAGTTAAATCGCGAGCAAGAAGATCTGCTCCGTAAATTTGCAACTTCCCGTGGTGAAAAGCCGGGCGATGTAAAGATTAAGGGCCACGAGCAAGGATTCTTTAGCAAATTTAGAGATGCGTTCGGACGCTAATGCTTAGCCTCTTCTTCGTTCCAGATCTTCCAACTGTTGTCGGAAGTACTTATCAATTCGGGGGAGATGAAGCAGCTCATGCGATTCGCGTGCTGCGCACCCAAGTTGGCGATTCGCTAGCGCTTTCTAGCGGACAAGGTGGCTGGTCGGTTGTAAAGGTTTTAACTGTCGGCAAGAAAGATATGACAGTGCAAGTCGTATCAACTGGATTCGAAGATAAATTGCCGGTCGAACTCCATGTCGCACAAGCTTTAACCAAGGGCGATCGTATTAAAGAGAGTATTGAGTTAAACACTGCAGGTGGCGCCGATGTAATTCTGCTCTGGAGTGCTGCTCGTTCAATCGGTAAAGGCTCACCAGATCTAATGCAGAAGTTGGCAACAACGGCGCGCGAGGCGAGCAAGCAAACGCGGCGCAACCGAATTCCATTTGTTATGGGAGTGCTCGATGCCAAGAAGATCGCCGCCGAAATCGCTAATTACGATTTAGCGATTGTTCTGCACGAGGGTGCGCAACGTAAATTTACCGAAGTGATTAAGCCCGGTTCATCAAAAGTTCTGGTGATCATCGGACCTGAAGGTGGATTAACTGATGAAGAAGTTTCACTCTTCACATTTCACGGCGCGCAAGCAGCGCTATTAGGTCGCCCAATTTTTCGTTCGGCACATGCCGGTATGGCTGCCTTATCAGGCTTAAACGCTGCCTTGAGAATCTGGTAAAGGTATAGTCACGTATATGGCACTTGACCCAGATTGCATCTTCTGCAAAATTATTGAAGGTCAGATTCCGGCCGAAATTGTTCACCGCAGCGAAAATGTCGTTGCCTTTAACGATTTAAATCCGCAAGCCCCAACTCATGTTTTAATCATTCCAACGGTCCATACGGAAAATGCGGCGGGCTTGGCAAAGATGTCACCAACGATAACCGCAGACCTTTTCACTGCAGCCGCCCAGATCGCCGCAGAACGCGAGCTAGATGGCTATCGCACCGTCTTTAACACCGGCGCAGATGCGGGTCAGACCGTCTTTCACGCTCATTTACATCTGCTGGGCGGGCGTGGGCTCGCTTGGCCACCCGGTTAAAAGTAGTATCAGCGTTATATGGAACGCACTTTAATTACCGTCCCACCTGCGATTCCGATGGTCTCACTCATCGGCGCCAACGATGCCAACTT
>JAXITH010000156.1:0-2902 GCA_034680185.1 Candidatus Planktophila sp. | reverse complement strand
GTCGGATCGATCAAAGACCAAGATGATTCGAGTTTTGCAATCAAATCGGTTTCAGAGATCGATGGATCTTCAACTTTGATGCGCGCGAATTCGTGAATTGCTGAACCCAGAATTTGGGCTGTTGAATCTCCATTTGTTCCACCGCTGCGTTCGAGGAACCACTTAACACCGCACTCGGTGAAGTTCTCGGCTCCCGATGGAGAAACTGGAACTAGTTCATCGGCTGCAACTACCGTGTCCGTTGAAGAAATTGGAAGTGATCCAGTCCAGTGCGCTGGATCTGCTGAAGTTATTTGTGATTGCGAAAGAGTCTTTAAAATCGATGCCGCAGTTTCTGCAGAGCCTCCGCTGAGGTTTTGGCGCAGCGTTGCAACTAGTGCTGATGTTGTAAGTGGACGCGGGACCTTAGTAATAACGGGAGTATCTAGATCTCCGGTGTTATCGAGTTCTTCAAAGTAAGCAGATGGCTCGTCATCTTCGCGTTGAACCGCGGTGACGATTAAAGCCTGGCGGGCGCGGGTTACGGCCACATGGAGCAAACGACGTTCATCTTCAGCCAGCGCACCAGCTGCGATTAGATCGAGTTCTAAACGTGCCAGATCGCCATGGCGTTCGCGTTCTACAAGTCTTTCGCTACCAAGCAGTGAAGAACGCTGACGCAAGTTTGGCCAAACTCCTTCTTGTAAACCGGCAACTGCAACGACCTCCCATTGGCGCCCCTTGGCAGAGTGCACCGTGAGAATTTCAACTACATCGGGGCGAACGCCTTGCGCGGTGATGATGTCACCAACGATGGATTCGCGAGAAAGTTCGTCAAGGAATGCTGAGGGCTTGGAATAAGGGAAGCGCTCGGAGAATCGTTGTGCGGAATCAAAGAGTTGGATCATCGCATCGAGATCGCGATCAGCTGCTGCGCCGCGATTGCCGCCGCGTAGTGCGGTGTTACGCCAAGCAGTGCTTAACTTTTCATTATCGCTAGTTTTTGCGTTATCCCAAATTGCCCAAAGCAAATCTTCGGGGCGAGCATCGATCGATGTTAGGACTTTACGGGCGGCCAGCAATAGTTCGTGAACACGAGCAAGTGCCGCGCTTTCTTCAATGTTGATCTCACCCTTATCAATGGCATCGATCAAGAGTTGCGTTCCACCACGTGTATCGGTGGCATCATCGCGCGAAGCCAATAGTGCGGTGCGAATGCGACGCAAAGATATTGAATCTGATCCCCCGAATTCAGCAAGTAATAAGCGTTCGCAGGTATCGAGGTTTAGCGGTTGATCACCAGTTGCAACTTTTGCGATGAGAATAAATGGTGCAATAGCAGGGTTAGTTGAGAGCGCTTCAAGGTCTCCGGCAACTGGAATTGAAACTTGGGCAAAGGCGCGACGAAGTGCGCTTGCCTGAGTTCCTGCAGAACGCAAGATAACTGCCATCTGCGAATAAGGAATGCCGTGCATTAAATGGGCGCGCTTGAAAAGGTATGCGATGTATTGGGCTTCTTCAGATTGCGAATTCAAGCGCGCAGTGGTGAAAGGGTTATCCAACAATGGTTTGGCGCTATATGCGCAGGTGCGGATGCGCGTTGGGGAGGGTGCACGAAAGACTGATGTAACTTTCTGGCCGATCTCAAAGATTTCTGGGCGAGAGCGATAAGAGTTCTGCAAAAGAAGTTGAGTAGCGCCTTTTTCTAAATAACTATCGACAACTTGTTTTAGCCCATCAGGATCTGCGCCGCGGAAGCGACCGACGGATGAATCGGCATCGTAGGCAATTACTAGATCAGGGCCAGATAGTAGATCGAGGAGTTTGCGCTGTGCAGGATCGCTTTCCTGGAATTCATCGACCATGATCGTGGCAAAGCGCGCTTGCAACTGTGCACGTAACTTTTCATTTTTCTGCAGGTAAGCAATTGCAACATTTATCAGTTCAGATGGATCGATACGCATCTTGGCATCGCCGGCGGTGTCTTCGCGGATCGCCATGACTTCTTTGTAACGCTTCCAGAAATCAGCAGCCGGTGCCCAATACTTTTCATTTACTTTTTCACCGCGAGTTGCAAGTTCTTCAGGTGTGATGCCGCGTTCGTTGGCGCGCATAATTAAATCGCGGAGTTCGCGAATAAAACCTTGGGTTAAAAGTGGATTGCCTTTTTTATCATCGCCATCATGCAAATCGGTCGGCCATTGGCGATATCCATCTTGCACATCGCCTTCGAGAAGTTGACCGATAAAGTTTTCTTGTTCGGGGCCAGATAACAGAATTGGTTCGTGGTAATTATCGCCAGAGTCCATCTTTAAAATCGAATAAGCAAGTGAGTGAAAAGTACGTGCCAGCGGTTCGTGCATCGTCACAGTTGTGCGAAGAGCAATGGCATCGCGAAGTTCAGAAGCCCGCTCGCGGCCATAAGTGATGAGCAAAATTGAATCGGGATCTTGCCCTGCAGCGATGCGCGATAAAGCAGCTTCGATTAATACCGAAGTTTTACCTGTGCCAGGTCCGCCAGCTATTAAAAGAGGTGTTCCGCGATGAGCCACAGCAGTGGTTTGCGTGGCATCTAGCCCCAAAAGCACAGGCGCAGCAGGTGTGCGCGTTAGCTTTATGGAAGGCGTCGTCATATGAGGTATTGAACCCCACATGACTGACTTTTATTCCGATTACACGCTTTTAGGCGTGCAGGCTTAATTATCTGCAGCCAGGTTGGCTTTCTTCTGACGAGAAGTCGCACGTGCGCGCTCATTCTGATCAAGAACAACCTTACGGATACGTACTACGGCCGGTGTTACTTCTACGCATTCATCTTCGCGACAGAATTCGAGAGCACCTTCCATATTTAACTTCTTTGGTGGAATCAAACGCTCTGATTCATCGGTTCCTGATGCGCGCATATTTGTAAGTTTCTTTTCGC
>JAXITH010000155.1:0-2918 GCA_034680185.1 Candidatus Planktophila sp. | reverse complement strand
TTATTTTGGCAGTTATTGCCGGCGCACTTGTTGCGTTGAGTGGTTTCTATGTCGATTGGCTCTGGTTTAAGTCTGTTGGTTTTACCGGCGTATGGACAACAGTGCTCACCACAAAGGCGGCGCTCTTTGTTGTGGCAGGCCTGCTGACATCACTTGTCATTACCTCAAATGTTTACATCGCATTTCGACGTCGTCCGTTCTACGTTCCAACTTCGATCGAAGCCGACAACCTTGAGCGCTACCGTGCGACGATCGATCCAATTCGTAAATTAGCTCTGGCTGGTATCGCAGTTGTCTTGTTCTACTTCGGCGGAACAAGTGCGACAAATCTCTGGAGCTCTTGGTTGCTCTTTAGAAACTCAACTCCATTTGGCGTGAAGGATCCGCAATTCGGTCTTGATATATCGTTCTTCGCTTTCCGCTTGCCGTTCTTACAGACACTAATCGGCTGGGCGATCTCAACACTTATTTTGGCAACACTTGCCAGCGTTGCAGTGCACTACGTATACGGCGGAATCCGCCCACAAGTACGCGAAGATCGCACGACTGTTGCAGCGCGCGTTCAGCTTTCAGTTCTTCTTGGCCTGATCGTTCTCATGAAGGCAGTGGCGTACTGGTTCGATCGCTACGCACTCGCACTTAAAGAGAGCCGTTTGATCACCGGTCTTACCTACACCGATGTAAATGCAACTCTTCCTGCCAAATCAATCTTGGCGGCAATTGCGGTTATCTGTTCACTTCTATTCTTTGCAAACATTGTTCGCAAATCATGGCTCTTGCCTGCAGCAGGCACGGCGCTAATGGTTGGTGCTTCAGTGCTTATCGCTGGGGTTTACCCAGGCGCAGTACAGCAGTTCCAAGTAAAGCCTTCTGAATCATCAAAGGAAGCCCCTTATATTCAGCGAAATATCGATGCCACTCGTGCGGCGTACGATCTAACTGGCGTTGAGATGAAGGATTACCAAGCAACTGTTGCAACGAATTCAGGTCAGCTAGCAAATGATGCAGCGACAATCGCAAATATTCGTTTGATGGATCCAAATGTTCTCTCTGCAACTTTCCGTCAGCTACAGCAGATAAAGCCTTACTACTCATTCCCCGAATCACTCGATATCGATCGTTACACCGTTAACGGTGTGCAACGCGATGCGGTTGTTGCGGTTCGCGAGCTAAATATCGAAGGTAACCCAAGCCGTAACTGGATTAACGACCACTTGGTTTACACCCACGGTTTCGGTTTTGTTTCAGCCTTTGGAAACACTGTCGATGCCGATGGCAAGCCAAACTTCTTAGTTGGAGATCTTCCTCCAACGACTGGTCTCGGAAAATTCCAACCGCGCGTTTACTTCGGTGAGAACGTTCCTGATTACTCAATTATTGGTGGACCAAAGACTGATACTCCAGTTGAGTTCGACTTCCCAGATGATTCATCTGCAAACGGTCAGAAGAACTACACCTACACAGGTAAAGGTGGCGTTCCAATGGGTGGCTTGTTAAACAAGTTGCTCTTTGCAATCCAATACCAAGAACAACGTATTGTTCTCTCAAGTTTGATTAACTCAGAATCAAAGATTCTCTACAACCGTTCTCCACGCGAACGCGTTGCCAAAGTTGCTCCATGGCTAACTCTTGATGGAGATCCATACCCAGCAATTGTTGATGGCAAGATCCAATGGATTATCGATGGCTACACAACAAGTGCCGGCTATCCCTATGCGCAAACCACAGCGCTAGGTTCAGCGACAACTGATGCGCTAACTGCAAACTCAACATCAGTTACCGCCCAGCAGAATCAGAACATTAATTACATCCGCAACTCTGTAAAAGCCACTGTTGACGCCTATGACGGCACCGTTGTGCTTTACCAGTGGGATGAGAAAGATCCTGTTCTAAAGACCTGGATGAAGGCCTTCCCAAATACCGTTACCCCAAAGAGCAAGATGTCTAAGCAACTTCTTGAGCACATCCGCTATCCGGAAGATATGTTCCGCGTGCAGCGCGATGTACTTAGCTCTTATCACGTACAAACTGCCGGAGCGTTTTACGGCGGACAAGATTTCTGGCGCGTACCTCGCGATCCATCAACTTTCGGTGCTAATGCGGGAGCGCAACCTCCGTATTACATGACGCTAGAAATGCCTGGATCTGACAAGCCAACATTTACTTTGACAACGCCATTTGTTCCACGTGGTGGTCGTGAAAACCTTTCTGCATTCGCAGTAGTTGATTCAAACTATGGACCTAACTACGGCAAAATTACTGTGCTGCAATTGCCAAGAAGCACAAACGTGGCAGGTCCTTCACAGGTTGCATCTAACTTCGAAGCAAAACCTGAAGTAGCGAACTCACTTTCATTGCTACGCCAAGGTGGATCTGATGTAGTTCTAGGTAACTTGTTAACGTTGCCAGTTGGTGGCGGACTTCTTTACGTACAACCTGTTTATGTAAAGGCGACCTCTAACTCTGCGGCATATCCACTGTTGCAGAAAGTTCTCGTCTCATTCGGAGATGTAATTGGTTTTGATAGTTCACTTAAGGGCGCACTTGATCAAGTATTCGGTGGAAATTCCGGAACATCTTCAAGTGGTTCACCAGTAACCTCAACAACAAATAACGCATCTGAAGATCTAAAGTCAGCGTTGCAAAACGCAAGACAAGCGCTCTCCGACGGTAACGCCGCACTCGCTAAGGGCGACTTCGCTGCATATGGTCGTGCGCAAGATCGCTTAAAGGCAGCGCTTGCTGCCGCTATCGCTGCTGAAGCGCGAAAGTAATTTCAATTCCGCTTTAAATAGCGGATTTGGCTATTACTACTCGACCCTTTAGACTGACACTTCCGACGCGGGGTGGAGCAGCTCGGTAGCTCGCTGGGCTCATAACCCAGAGGTCGTAGGTTCAAATCCTGCCCCCGCTACTAG
>JAXITH010000154.1:0-2945 GCA_034680185.1 Candidatus Planktophila sp. | reverse complement strand
GTGCAAGATCAATACCGTTACTTCACCATCGATGAGTATCAGGATATTTCACCCGTGCAACAACGTTTGATTAACGCCTGGCTCGGCACTCGCCAAGATATCTGCGTTGTTGGAGATCCGGCGCAAACTATTTACTCATTCGCTGGTGCAACGCCCGTATTTCTAAATAGCTTTACCCAACGTTTTCCAGAGGCTGAAGTTATTCGCTTAAGCACTGGCTATCGCTCAACCCCTGAAATTACCTTTGCCGCTAACTCATTGTTGCGACATGGCGCGATGGGACAAGAACTCGTTGCACTAAACGATCATGGCAGCAAGCCATCCGTTGATGGTTATGCCAATGAGGATGCCGAAATCGCTGGTGTACTTGCTGAAATCACAGCGCTATTGCAATCAGGAACCCAAGCGCAAGAAATCGCGATCTTGGCTCGCACCAATAACCAACTTAAGGGCGTTGAAAGATCGATGAACAAGTTGGGTCTGCCTTATCAAGTTCGCAGCACTGAAAGATTCTTTGATCGCCAAGATGTCCGTGATTTTCTTAAAGAAGTTCGCCGCGCATCTGTTCTGCCAACCGAAGGCGTTTCTTGGATCGATGAACTTCGCACGATTGCGCAACCATTTTTAACTGGCGAAAGCATCGATGGCATCGCAGCGTTGCTTCACTTAGCGCGCGAACTTGATGCTGATGCAGGATTTAGCCCAAAGACTTTGCGCGGATATTTGCGTGAAATTGAAGATCGCGTTCAGCAAAATAATCCACCCACAATGCCGGTGGTAACGCTGGCAACGTTGCATGCCGCTAAAGGCTTGGAGTGGGAACGCGTATTTTTGATCGGTGCATCCGAAGGAATTCTGCCGTTGGAGTCTGGGGTTACTGGCCAGTCCGATGCGGTGATAGATGAAGAACGCCGCTTGTTCTACGTTGGAATGACGCGTGCGAAGGTGGATTTACATATCAGCCATCGCCAGAACCCGAGCCGCTTCCTGCGTGAAGCCGGCCTGCTCAGCTGATCAATTGTTTAGTTCGATTTAATTAGGTTGCATAGATCACTATCTGTGGTTTACCCTTGCCATTCGGTCAATTAGGCGAAGGAGAATGCAAGATGTTTACATCTAAGACATTCACTACAGCACGCGTTTCACGCAGTGCTGCTACTTCGCCTGCCAATTTCCATGCGTCTACAAAGAAGCATACGAATTGGCCCGCAGCATCAAAGCCAGCGTTTTACGCCGCTTTTTATGCCGTGGATGAGGCCACAGGAGGTTCGATCGGATAACCCGATATACGAGCCCAACCCAAGGCCTCAACTCCACAAAGGAGTTGAAGGCCTTTTTTTATTATCCAAACAAACCAGAGAAAGAAAACGAGAGAGAAGAAAGTGGGTGAGAACGATGAGCGTTCTCTACAGCGAACTACAGGTACCAGGCTGGGCAGAAACAGGCGAGAAGATCGGTCTCTATGAAGTAACCGGTACGTATGACTCGGCGATCGCCTTTACCTTGCCATGCCATAACGCTGATCCCGAGCTCTTCTTCTCGGAAAGCGATGAGGGCATTGCGCAAGCCAAAGCGCTCTGCGGTGGATGCCCCGTGCGCAATAAGTGTTTAGACGGTGCTCTGTCACGCGAAGAACCATGTGGTGTTTGGGGCGGACAGCTAATCGAAGATGGCGTAATTATCGAACGCAAGCGTCGTGCGGGTCGCCCGCCGCGTATTGCAGCGTTCGTTTAATTCGTTTTATCGGTAGGTATCCGTCACGTGCAATGGTCATGCGAGAATTAGCGCATGACCATTGCACATCTTGCATACACCGCACTTGATTGCGATAACCCAGTTGAGTTAGCGCACTTTTACTCAAAGATCACGGGACATAAGGTTCAGCCCTTCGATGAAGGCGAAACAGCAGAAACGTGCGAATGGCTAGAACTCATCGATGAAGAAGATTTCACGGCAATGGCTTTTCAGAAGATTGAAAACTATCAAAAACCTACTTGGCCTACGGGTGGTCTGCCACAGCAGGCACATATGGATTTCCACGCAAAAGATTTAGATATTGCAGAAAAAGCTCTTCTAGAAATAGGGGCGGTCAAGGCGGAGTTTCAACCAAAACCACATCGCTTCCGTATTTATCTAGATCCGGCAGGACATCCGTTCTGCATGGTGCAGAACGCACACGATTAAATTTTTGGGGAGTACTAAATGGCAAAGGTAATCGAGAAGGATGGCGTATTAACGCTGCAACTTTCTTGGTTAGAGAAAATTGGCGCACTTCACGGTGATATTTCAGTTTCAAGTACCCAATTGATTTCAAAGACCGAGGTACCAAACCCTTGGACAAAGCAACATTTACGCGGGGTACGCGCACCCGGCACAGCAATTCCGTATCGAATTCTGTTGGGCACAATGCGCTTTAAAGGTGGCAAAGATTTCTGCGCGATTTATAAGCGCACCCCAGCAGTTGTATATGAGTTTGCCGATTCGCCATTTGAGCGCTGGGTAGTTTCTATCTAGCGTTAATGCGAGTATTCTCGAATTATGGCAACTACAGCGAAGAAAACTACAGCGAAGAAAACTTCAGCAACAAAGACCGTAGCTAAGAAGTCTGAGGTTAAGGAAGTAGTTACGCACCAAGGCGTTGATTGGCGTTCCCTTTATCTATACGCGGTTAGCCTGATTACTTTGCTGGTCTGCCTTTTTACAGTGATTAATCTGATTAATCGCGGCTTAGATTTCTTCGTGCCAGATCAGGGTTATGTAGATCCATATGCTGTCCAAAACGGTTCAAAGGTCGATCCCGAAGTTATCAAACAAGCCAATATCGATCAGAACCGCCGCAACGCAATTAGAGGGATAACGAGTTCGCTAGTAACGCTTTTAGTAACAGTTCCGGTTTATTTGTATCACTGGAAGATGGTTCGCAAGATAGCTCGCTAATTAGCGAT
>JAXITH010000153.1:0-2946 GCA_034680185.1 Candidatus Planktophila sp. | reverse complement strand
GTTGTTATTCCGATCCGCGTTAACGCAGCGCTGGCATCGGCCAGTACCGCTTGCCCATCGCTGCGCTGGTTAGGTACATAAGCAACGAGCAGTGCACCAGTTGCTTGGTCTCGCTGCAGGTGAGATGCCAAAAGATCATAAGCACCCTCAGGGATATCAACTGGGTAATCAATGCGCATCGCCATGCCGACCGCGTTATCTTTGATTGAAACAACGACCAGCGAATCTTCGGGGTGGTAACCAATTAAGAAAGGAATAGCGGCAAGTAAGTCATGTGGTGATGTAAGTGTGGTCATCTCTCTCAATTCATAAAGCGGGTTGGAGCTGCCACCACGGTGATAGTCAGCGCTGAAACTTTTTTGATTTGGCCGGTAATGGCGCGTTCTACGGCGTTATGGGAAAAACTGCCGTTCCAGGTTGTAGTTAGAAGTACTGGATAAATTCCGGGCTGCAAATATTTATGGGTGATCTTGCCGTCCGGAAATGGCCCACCTGAATCTGTTGTAGCCAAGAAAGATCCATCGCCAAAAGACCACACATAAGATGGACGCAGAACAACATCGATGGTCTCGCCAATTAAATTAACTTGAGTGCGAAAGACCGAAGGTAGGTCGTTCCAAAAATAGACCGGCGTATGAATTAGCGGTTGAAAATTGGGTTGATAAGAAATGCCACCGGTTGGCAGAGATTTACTTAAGCGATCGCTAAGTGAAGTTGCCGTAACAACTTTTGGTGCCGCCTTTTTAACAGGTTTCTTAACAGGTTTGGCTGGTGCTTTTTTAACCGGTGCGACGACTTTCGGTTTTACAACCGGCTTTGGTTTGGTAACCACTTTCGGCTTTACAACAACCTTTGGCTTTATAACCTTGGGTTTGGTCACCTTGCTTGAACTTGGGCCACTCCCCTTTCGCGCTTCAATAACTAATTGCCCATCTTGGGTATAGACATCAACGCAGGCTTTGACGCAATCTGCTGCGTGCGTAGTGAGAGTTTGTAGTGAAATTACCAACGTTGTAATCAAAATTAATCGGATCTTCATCTGCGGGAAGATAGATCTTGCAACTGATAAAAAACGCCCCGCGCCTATTCCATGTGGATAGTTAACGGCTCATATGGAAAGGTAGGAACATGGTTGCGCGCGATGGAGATGGTTGGGTCGAGTGCAATTGCGGCTCAAAACATTGGGGGCTGCACGGCGCCGCCGGTTTACTTATCTATCGCGCTGGCGAGATCTTGTTACAGCACCGCGCGCCTTGGGTGCATAACGGCGACACTTGGGGAATTCCCGGTGGTGCGCGCGATTCGCACGAGAGCGTTATCGATGCAGCGATTCGCGAAGCTGTTGAAGAGACCGGAATAGATCCACAGCAGTTAAATCCGCGCCAAACCCATAACGATAACCACGGTATTTGGAGCTATGACACGGTAATTGCAGAAGCAACCAGCGACTTGGTAGCCCACGAGTTAAATGATGAATCCCATGAAGTACGTTGGGTTTTATTTGAAGATGTAACGCGCCTGCCGCTGCATCCCAGCTTTGCTAAATCTTGGCCGCTCTTATTTGAAAAGTTAGAGTTCCTTATTCAATCTGCGCAGTGAATCGCGCACGACCGCGCCATCGCTAGTACGCCAAAGTGGCGGCATAGAATTTAACAGAACGCTGCCATAGCGTTTAGTGATTATTCGCGAATCAAGAATGGCAACAACACCGCGATCGTCAACGCTACGAATTAAACGACCCGTGCCTTGCGCCAAAAGAAGCGCTGCGCGAGGAAGCGAAACCTGCATAAAGCCACTGCCGCCTGCGGCATCGGCAAGAGAAGCGCGAGCAGACATCACCGGTTCGTCAGGACGCGGAAATGGAATTCGATCGATCGCAACCAAAATACAAGATGGACCTGGCACATCTACTCCCTGCCAGAGCGACATTGTGCCGAGCAAGATCGAAGTTTCGTCTTTGGCAAAACGTTCTACTAGCGGTCCAACCGCATCTCCCCGTTTCTGGGTAATGATGGTGATCGGTAACTCTTTTAAGACATCGCGCAGATGCGCATCGGCTGCTTCGACTCCGCGCCATGAACTAAATAGCGCCAAGGTGCGACCCCCAGCTGCATCAATTAATTCGCCGAGTTCGGTTAAGACTTGTGCACTTGGTCCATCGCGACCTGGCTCAGGTAGATGCTTTGGCATATATAGAACGCCTTGATTGGCGAAATCAAAAGGAGAACCAACATCGAGCATCTGCACATTGGCAGGATCGATATCGCCATCTTCGCCCTCAGTGTCAGCATCTGAACCAACCACGAAACCGATGCTGCGCGCCATCGCATCAAAACCATTTCCAACAGTGAGCGTTGCAGATGTCGCAATCACTGGAGTCTTGGTTAACAAGTTTGCGCGAAGCACTTCAGAGACTGAAAGCGGTGCTAAATGCAGCGTTGAAAACGTTGGTTCATACCAAAGCACATGAGTCTTACCCATCTTCAATAACTTGCCACAAGTTGTATTGATTTCCGATACCGCGCCTTTTACACGTGCCCGCTCTGCGATCGCATCAGAATCGATGATCTCGTCATCGGCGGTAATGATCTGAACAATGGCAGTGGCGGCCTCTTTGACTTTACGAATTGGCGCTTCAAGTGAAGATGGAATTTCTTCGAGGCGTCCTTGCGCGGCAAAGTCACCGCGGATCTGATCGCCGTAATCAGCCATCGCATCGTGGAAATTATCGGCGGCTTTAGTTAGCGCATCAGCAAGCTTGCCGGGCATATGTTTGCGCGCCATGGCAGCAGCGCGAATAACGCGGGCAGATGTGAGCTCTTCAGTGACTGCCTGCGTAGTGCGATCCATAAATTCGTGGGCTTCATCCAAAATGACCGCATCGCGCTCGGGCAAGATCGGATGCGAATCAACGATCTCAATTGCAAGCAGCGTGTGGTTTGTAAC
>JAXITH010000152.1:0-2955 GCA_034680185.1 Candidatus Planktophila sp. | reverse complement strand
GCATAACCCCAGTCACGGACTGCGGTGAGATTTCCAAGAAAGACTTTGTCTTGCTTGCCAGCTATGATTGCCGCAACTGCGCGAGTGATCTTGCGAGTTACGAATGTTTCACCGCGGCGTGGAGATTCGTGATTGAATAAAATTCCATTGGTGGCGTGCATTCCGTAACCATCGCGGTAATTAACAGTGCACCAATAAGCCATCAACTTTGCAGCTGCATAAGGTGATTGCGGGCGGAACATTGAAACTTCATTCTGCGGTGGAGGGGTTGAGCCATAAAGTTCTGATGTTGATGCTTGATAGAAGCGTGTATCAACATCTGCTGAGCGAATAGCTTCCAGCAAGCCGACTGCGCCAACCGCATCTACCTGACCGGTGTATTGCGGCATAGTGAAAGAAACCTGAACGTGTGATTGTGCGCCAAGGTTGTAAACCTCGGTTGGTTTGATTTCACGGATTAAATTTGTAAGTCCAACGCCATCAATTAGATCGCCATAGTGCAAGAAAAGCTTTGGATTCTTCGCATGAGGATCTTCGTAGATGTGATCGATGCGAGAAGTGTTAAATGTTGAAGAACGGCGGATAAGTCCGTGCACTTCGTAGCCTTTAGCAAGCAAGAACTCTGCAAGGTATGAGCCATCTTGACCGGTTACACCGGTGATAAAAGCAACTTTTTTACTCATCGTCGACTTACTCCCTTTGCAGTTGCATCGATGTACCACTCGATTGTTGAAGCGATTCCGTCTCTTAGCGAGATCGCAGGTGACCAACCTAGCGATTTAACCTTTGCTACATCAAGAACCTTGCGCGGTGTTCCGTCAGGTTTTGATGAATCCCAGGCGATTTCTCCTGTAAATCCCGCAAGTTCAGCCACTAGTTCCGCTAAAGCTTTAATTGTTAAATCTTCACCGCTACCGATATTTAGATGTTGGCCAGAATCGTATTTTTCACCGGCTAGTACAACTGCGGAAGCCAAATCATCAACGTGCAAAAATTCGCGCATCGGTGAACCTGTGCCCCAAAGCGTTTCCTTTGCGCGATTGGATTCTTTCGCTTCTACGAAACGACGGATAAATGCTGGAAGTACGTGCGAACCTTGAAGTTCGAAATTATCGTTTGGACCATAAAGATTTGTCGGCATAAGTGAAATCCACTTGCGGTCGTACTCTTTACGGAAAGATTTAATTAACTCGATGCCCGCAATTTTGGCGATTGCGTATGCAGAGTTGGTTTCTTCCAGAGGACCAGTTAATAAATATTCTTCTTTGATTGGTTGTGCGCAATCACGTGGATAGATGCAGCTTGATCCAAGGAAGATGAATTTTTCAACATCAGCAGCCTGCGCCGCTTCCATCAAATTGCTTTGGATCCGCACGTTATCGGCCAGGAACTCAACCGGAAAAGCATTATTGGCCCCGATGCCGCCCACTTTGGCTGCGGCATCGACAACGATTGCAGGCTTGGCCTTCTTGATGAAATCGATTGTTGCGTCGCGGTCTAAAAGATCGCAGACGCTGCGGTTAATGCCGATTACCTGTTGGCCAGTTTTTTCGTAGGCGCGGACGATTGCTGAACCAGCAAGACCGGTGGCACCTGCGACAACGATGGTCATGCGGTGAGTCTACAGGCGAAGCGTTGCGGAATTAGCGAGTGAATTCAGCGGCAACGAGCTCTGCGATTTGTGCAGTGTTTAACGCTGCACCCTTACGCAAGTTATCGCCGCAGACAAATAAATCAATCGCCTTTGGATTATCCAAAGATTGGCGTACGCGACCGACCCAAGTTGGATCAGTACCTACGACATCAGCAGGAGTTGGGAATTCCTTCTTCTCTGGATTGTCGTAAAGGAGAACGCCCTCAGCTTTTTTCAGTGCGGACTGTGCAGCTTTACGAGTGATTGTCTTTGAGAAGACGGCATGCACAGTAAGTGAGTGTGTTGTTATTACAGGAACGCGTACGCAAGTCACAGCGACTTTTAGTTTAGGCATACCGAGAATCTTGCGTGATTCATTGCGAACCTTAAGTTCTTCAGATGAATAACCATCTTCCTTAAGAGAACCCGCCCATGGAATAACGTTCATAGCGAGTGGTGCTGGGAACGGTCCAAGATCTTTCACAACGGTTCGGAGATCTCCTGCGACATCACCTAAGCCTTTACCGGCAACCTGATCAATTTGCGCACGCAGGCTGTCGATTCCTGGCTGTCCCGCACCCGATGCAGCTTGATACGAAGAAACAACAAGTTCCTTTAGACCGAACTTCTTATCTAGCGCACCCATCGCAACGATCATAGAAAGTGTTGTGCAATTTGGGTTAGAGATAATTCCCTTTGGACGCTTCTTAATATCTTTTGGATTTACCTCTGGCACAACCAAAGGAACTTTCTTATCCATGCGGAAAGCACCAGAGTTATCGACAACTACTGCGCCACGCGCGGCGGCAATTGGTGCCCACTCGGCAGAAATCTCATCTGGAACATCGAACATCGCGATATCGATACCGTCGAATGCTTCAGGAGAAAGCGCAACAACAGTTAGCTCTTCACCGCGACAGACCAACTTTTTACCAGCGCTGCGAGCAGATGCGATCAAACGGATCTCACCGTAAACATTTTTGCGCTTGCTCAAGATATCGAGCATTACAGTTCCAACAGCGCCAGTTGCACCGACTACTGCAAGTGATGGTTTCTTACTCATCGTCCTGTACCTCCATAAACAACCGCTTCGTTTTGATCTGCATCAAGTTCGAAGGCGGTATGTGCAGCCTTTGCGCCACGCTCGAGATCTGACTGGCGACAGATAATAGAAATTCGAATTTCAGAGGTTGAGATCATTTCGATGTTGACGCCTGCATCTGACAGTGCGCCAAAGAAGGTAGCTGTAACACCAGGGTGCGAGCGCATACCAGCGCCAACTAATGACAATTTACCGATTTGATCATCGTATTGAATTGAAG
>JAXITH010000151.1:0-2967 GCA_034680185.1 Candidatus Planktophila sp. | reverse complement strand
ATCAAACCCTGTGCGCCGCTACTGAAGTAGCTGACGGAGGACGTACTGCATGATCCCCCCATGGCGATAATAATCACCTTCGCCAGGTGTATCGATACGCACCTTGGCGGTAAATGTCTTATCCCCTGCAGTAACAGTTACCTCTTTAGGAATTCCTCCGCCGTTTAGCTCGGTGATTCCAGAGATCGCAAAAGTTTCATCACCCTTAAGTCCTAAGCTCTGCGCGTTCTCGCCATCCTTGAATTGCAATGGAAGTACTCCCATGCCGATCAAGTTAGAGCGGTGAATACGTTCGAAACTTTCAGCGATAACTGCGCGAACTCCAAGCAGCGCTGTTCCCTTTGCTGCCCAGTCGCGTGATGAACCTGATCCGTACTCTTTTCCGGCCAAGATAACTAGCGGGGTACCGGCTGCCTGATATGCAACGGATGCATCATAAATAGTTGATTGTGCTCCGTTGTCCAGGAAGTTGCGAGTAAATCCGCCTTCCACGCCATCGAGCAGCATATTCTTCAGGCGAATATTGGCAAATGTTCCGCGGATCATTACTTCGTGATTTCCACGACGTGAGCCATATGAGTTGAAGTCAGCGCGAGCTACGTCATGCGCCTCAAGATATTTACCTGCCGGTGAATCAGCTTTGATATTTCCCGCAGGAGAGATGTGATCTGTTGTTACAGAATCTCCAAGGATCGCGAGAACACGTGCGCTTGCGATATCAGTAACTGGCTTTGGCTGTGATGGCATGCCATCGAAATATGGAGGTTTGCGAACATAAGTTGATTGCGCATCCCATTCGAAAGTCTTTCCAGTTGGAGTATCAAGTGATTTCCAACGGTGATCGCCATCAAAGACGGTTGCATAATCTTTCTTAAACATCTCAGATGAGATAGAAGAATCAATTACATCTTGAATTTCTTTCGCACTTGGCCAGATATCTGCCAAGAGAACTTCCTTGCCATCCTTATCGGTGCCAAGAGAATCCTTTTCAAAGTCGTGGTTCATGGTGCCTGCAAGCGCATAAGCAACTACTAGCGGTGGTGAAGCTAGGTAGTTCATCTTCACATCAGGGCTAATGCGGCCCTCAAAGTTACGGTTGCCAGATAGCACGGCTGTTACAGCTAGATCGTGCTCGTTAACAGATTTGCTGATCTCTACTGGAAGCGGACCAGAGTTGCCGATACAAGTAACGCAGCCATATCCCACCAAGTTAAAGCCGAGCGCTTCCATGTATTGAGTTAGGCCTGCGCGGTCGTAGTAATCAGTAACTACCTTTGATCCTGGAGCAAGCGTTGTCTTAACCCATGGCTTTGAAGTTAGTCCACGTTCTACCGCCTTCTTCGCAAGTAGAGCTGCGCCGATCATTACTGAAGGGTTTGAAGTATTTGTACATGATGTGATCGATGCGATTACGACGTCACCATTTTTGATGGTTGTCGCCTTTGTACCAACGCTTACTGGGTACGCCTCTTTACCGGTCTTATCGGTGTAGTAAGTAGGAAGCACCTTTTCAAATGATGACTTTGAGTCGCTTAGCGAGATGCGATCTTGTGGGCGCTTTGGTCCAGAAATTGAAGGAACAACAGTCGAAAGATCTAGCTCGATATGTTCGGAGTAACGCGGGCTAACGGATGGGTCGTGCCACATTCCCTGCGCTTTTGCATACTGCTCGACCAAAGCAACTTGATCTTCGCTGCGACCTGTTAAGCGTAGGTAGCGAAGTGTTTCATCATCGATTGGGAAGATCGCACATGTTGAACCATATTCTGGGCTCATATTTCCGATCGTTGTTCGGTTCGCCATTGGAACAGCAACAACTCCTGGGCCATAAAATTCAACGAACTTGCCAACAACGCCATGCTTGCGAAGCATTTCAGTAATGGTGAGAGCCATATCAGTTGCAGTTGTTCCGACTGGAAGCGCTCCGCTTAACTTGAATCCGACTACACGTGGAATCAACATCGATACTGGCTGGCCAAGTAGAGCTGCTTCTGCCTCAATGCCGCCGACGCCCCAGCCAAGAACGCCGAGTCCGTTAACCATAGTTGTGTGTGAATCGGTTCCTACCACGGTATCTGGATATGCGCGGAGAACTCCATTTACAGTACGAGTCATGATCACGCGCGCTAGATATTCAATATTTACCTGGTGCACAATGCCGGTTCCGGGTGGAACGACCTTAAATTCATCAAAGGCACCTTGGCCCCAACGCAAGAAGCGATAACGCTCGCGATTGCGTTCGTATTCAATATCGGTGTTCTGCTCGAAAGAATCTTTTGTGCCGAAGACATCGGCGATAACTGAGTGGTCAATAACTAGCTCGGCTGGAGCGAGTGGATTTACCTTGGCTGGATCTCCCCCGAGTTCAACAATTGCTTCGCGCATCGTTGCTAGGTCAACAACACATGGAACTCCCGTGAAGTCCTGCATGACAACGCGCGCTGGCGTGAATTGAATTTCTGTATCTGGCTCAACCGATGGATCCCATTGCGCAAGCGCTTTGATGTGATCTGCGGTGATATTTGCGCCATCTTCGGTGCGCAGTAAATTTTCGAGTAAGACCTTTAGCGAGAAGGGAAGGTTAGATGCGCCTTCAATCTTGGAGATATCAAAGATTTCAAAATCTTTTCCGCCAACGTTTAAATTCTTCTTGGCGCCTAATGAATTTTTGCTCATCGTTTATCCCTCACTGATTTATCTTGACGTCAAGATACCTTAACTGGCTGAAAAAGCGCAACAGACTCGATGTGTTGCGTCATTGGAAAGAGATCAAAGGCGCGGATTTGAGAAAGTGCATACCCGGAAGACTCAAGGTAAGCCGTATCTCTGGCAAGAGCCGCAGGGTCACAAGCTACGTAAACAATTGCCCGTGGTTTTAACGAAACCATCGATGTAACCACGTTTTTACCGGCGCCTTCACGTGGCGGATCAAGAATAATCACATCAGCTTTGGCGAACCGCGGAAGT
>JAXITH010000150.1:0-2977 GCA_034680185.1 Candidatus Planktophila sp. | reverse complement strand
GTGGCGAGCGAAGTTGCGCGACCGCCCAGTAATGCAGGGGTCGATACTTCGATGATCTTTCCGTGATTTATAACAGCAACGCGATCAGCCAAAGCTTCGGCTTCATCCAAGTAATGCGTGGTCAGCAAAATAGTTGTTCCGCTTTTACGTAGCTCTTCAATCAGCGCCCAGAATGCGCGGCGCGCTTCGGGATCAAAGCCGGTTGTTGGTTCATCTAAAAAGAGAAGTTCAGGTGAACCGATAATTCCAAGTGCAACATCTAAACGACGACGTTGGCCACCAGAGAGTGTTCGGATTAGCGCAGATGATTTTTCGGCTAACCCGACTGAGTTAATGACTTCATCAACGTTTCTTGGGTTCGAGTAATACTTCGCAAAATGTGAAACTGTTTCAACAACGGAAAGATCGCCAGCATCGCTAGTTGATTGCAGAACAATGCCGATTCGATTGCGCCAGGTTCGCGCGGCAGCGCCTTTAATTGCTGGGTCCACGCCGAGGACCGAAACATCGCCAGAATCGCGATCGCGGAACCCCTCGAGGATTTCAACGGTGGTGGTCTTACCGGCTCCATTTGGCCCAAGCAGGGCAAAGATCTCACCAGGTTCGATATTTAGATCGATGCCAGCGACAGCCTTATTGGATCCGTAACTTTTCTCGAGACCTCGGACGTTAATCACGCTGCTCATATGGCAACCATGCCACATTCAGGGCAAAAGTGCGAGAAAATGGTTCTATGAGCCCGCGACGTAACTACCCAAAGGGCCGTCGTCCAAAATCTGAAGAGCGCGATATTGCTACTTCAAATCAAACGATCGAAGAACATGCAGATGGTGATTTCATTGTTCGCAAGATCACGGGATCAAGTTCTAATAAACCTTATCGCTGTCCAGGTTGTGATCAGATTATTCCGATGGCAACACCGCACACAGTTGCTTGGATGGAAGGTGACGAAGATGGTCGTCGCCATTGGCATAACGCATGTTGGGCAAAGCGAAATAATCGCCGCCCTAATACCGAGCGAACGCGCAATGCACCACGTTTTTAAATTACTTTAGAAGTTAACCTAATCTGCCGTTCAGTAAACGCGTCAAAGTAACAATTAATTTATCGTTACCTTTAGTGCGCTTAAAACTTGTAAATGCAATTGGCAACTGGAATCGCGCGCGAACAACTGTTCGTGGATAAGTAAATTCCAGAATTCCTTCTGGGCCATGGATACGTCCATAACCACTATCTTTCACGCCACCAAATGGCACAGATGCAATTGCGGCAAATGAGATCGTCGAGTTAATTGCAACCATTCCGCAGTGCAGCTGGCGCGCAATTTTCTTGCCTTGGCGCCGTGACCAGATCGATGAGCCAAGTCCATATCTAGAGGCATTTGAAAGTGCGATCGCTTCATCCATTGATTTAACGCGGTTGATCGCGATAGTTGGCCCAAAGGTTTCCTCCATCATCGCGGTGGAATTTTCTGGAACATCGAGCAAGATAACTGGTTCTACAAATGGCGCTTTAACTGAATCAGAACCACCGAGTGCAACCTTCGCACCCTTGGCGATTGCATCATCGATGTGGCCTTGAATCACATTGATTTGTGAAGGCATGGTGGCTGGTCCGTAATTACCAACCCCAGGTGCTCCAGGATGAATTGATTTGGCAACTTTGAGCGCTTCCTCAATAAATTTATCTGCAACCTTTTCATGAACATATACGCGCTCTGCACCGATACATGTTTGACCGGCGTTAGACATCGAAGACCAGATAGTTGCATCTGCTGCGCGCTTGATATCGGCATCTTCGGCAACGATTACCGGATCTTTACCGCCACATTCGAGAACAACTGGGGTCATATTCACAGCGCATGCGGCGGCGACTAACTTCGCTGTTCGCGTGGAACCTGTAAAAGCTAACTTATCAACGCCGCTTTCGCAGAGATCTTTTCCGGTTGCACCAAGGCCTGTAACGCAGGTGAAGATATCGGCGAAAGGTGCGACTTGCGCAAAAGTGCTTGCCAAGATTGCGCCAACACCCGGTGTGTATTCACTTGGCTTAAAGACCACGGTATTGCCGGCAGCGAGTGCGTAAGAAATTGAACCCATCGGTGTGAAAATCGGATAGTTCCAAGGACCAATAACACCAACAACGCCCAGCGGTGAGCGCTCAACAGTTGCGGACATATTTGCCATTAACGCACCAGGAGAGCGATGTGATGTGCGCATGACATCTTCCGCATGACGCGCCGCCCAACCTAAGTGGCTAACAGCAAGTGATGCTTCAAGTTTGGCATCGCTTACTGGCTTACCAGTTTCTCGCGAAACTAATGCGGTGATTTCATCAAGCTGTGAAATAAGTAAGTTGCTCCACCTAAGCAACACCTTGCGGCGACCTTTGAATCCAAGATCTTGCCAAGCACCTGATGCACTACGCGCAGCGGCAACCGCGTTAAAGACGGTCTCACGATCTGCGATCGGATATTCAGCGATGACTTCACTGGTTACGGGATAGTGCGAGGTGAATGACTTTGTAGAAGTGGACATAGGGAAAGACTAGACTCTCAGCCATGTTGCAGCCAGTACGTCCCAGCACCGTTCTGCCTGCACAGCGCACCCCATTTACCGTTACTACGGCAGATGGCGAAGTATTAGTTGGAGAAAGCGCCGCACCCAACGATAGTTACACGGGAGCAATTCTCTGTTTGCATCCGCTGCCAACTGCCGGCGGGATGATGGATAGCCACGTTTATAAGAAGGCCGCTAACCGCTTACCTGAAATGGCTGGCATACAAGTAGTTCGTTTCAATACTCGCGGCACAACTAGCGAAGCTGGAACCAGCACTGGAACATTTGATAACGGAACTGCTGAACACTTTGATGTCGAGGCGATAATGGCTTATTGCTTAGATACTTTGAAGCTAGAAAATTTGTGGGTTGTTGGTTGGTCATTCGGCACAGACCTGGCACTTCGTCACGCAAAAGAT
>JAXITH010000149.1:0-2981 GCA_034680185.1 Candidatus Planktophila sp. | reverse complement strand
GACCGCGAAATGGTTGTTCGCCAAATTGGTGACCGTATTCAGATCGCCGTTATCGAAGATAACGTGATGGTTGAGCACTATGTAAATAGAAATGCCAATGTCTCTTACGTCGGAAACGTTTACCTCGGTCGCGTTCAAAATGTTCTTCCATCGATGGAAGCTGCCTTCGTTGATATCGGTAAGGGTCGTAACGCTGTTCTTTATGCAGGTGAAGTCAATTGGGATGCCGCAGGTATTTCAGAGTCTGAGCCACGCAAAATTGAGATGGTCTTAAAGACAGGTCAACCAGTTCTTGTTCAGGTAACGAAGGATCCGATCGGTCAGAAGGGCGCTCGCCTTACAAGCCAGATCTCACTTCCTGGTCGTTATGTTGTCTACGTTCCTGGCGGCGGAATGAGCGGAATTTCAAAGCGCCTTCCAGAGTCAGAGCGCACACGCCTTAAGGCAATTTTGAAGAACCTCATTCCTGATACCGCTGGAGTCATCGTTCGTACAGCAGCTGAAGGTGTTTCAGAAGTGGAACTCACTGCAGATGTCGAACGTTTGAAGGCGCAATGGGAAGATATTTATCAGAAATCTGAAAATCCAAACTTCCACGCACCTGCACTTCTGCTCTCTGAGCCAGATCTTGCTGTACGCGTAATCCGCGATATCTTCAACGAAGATTTCCGCAAGCTAACAATTCAGGGCAACGAAGCATGGGAAGAAATCAGTTCTTACCTTGGATCGATTGCACCAGAGCTTGTATCCAAACTCGAGAAATACACCGGTACTGGAGATCTCTTTGCAGACTTCCGCGTTGAAGAACAACTCGCTAAGGCATTCGATCGCAAGGTTTACCTACCTTCTGGTGGTTCGCTAGTTATCGATCGCACAGAAGCGATGATTGTTATCGACGTTAACACTGGAAAATTCATCGGTAAGGGTGGAAACCTCGAAGAGACTGTTACAAAGAACAACCTAGAAGCTGCAGAAGAAATTGCTCGTCAACTTCGTTTGCGCGACCTTGGTGGAATCATCGTTATCGACTTTATCGATATGGTCCTTGAATCAAACCGTGATGCGGTTCTTCGTCGTTTAGTTGAATGTCTTGGTCGCGATCGGACTAAGCATCAAGTCGCTGAAGTAACTTCACTCGGCTTGGTACAGATGACACGTAAGCGCGTTGGACAGGGCCTCATTGAAGCCTTCTCAACAACTTGTGATTCATGTGCTGGCCGCGGAATTCATATCCATATGGAGCCGGTAAAGATGAAGGCGCCAATGCCTCAGGTGAATTCACAATCAGCATCACATGAGGATGCCGATGAAACAGATGCAACTGAACATGAATTCCATGAAACTCTGAATACGGAGTCTTCTGCTGAATCCTCTGCTGAATCCTCTGCTGAGGTGGAAGAAGAGGCAGAAGCCAAGCCAGCCGGGCGACGTCGTCGTCGGGCCGCCTCTAGCGGGATCATCACCGCCTAGAAAACCCTCAATTTGACCCTGGGGGTGCGAAATACGTACCCTTAGCCTCTGCTCGAAGGACGCCCAACTGGGGGTTCATGAGCGTGAAATGAACTGGAGCAAGAATCGTGTACGCAATCGTTAAAGCTGGCGGACGCCAGGAGAAAGTCACCGTTGGTGAAACCATCACTGTCGATCGCATCGACCAGGCTGCTGGTGCAACCGTATCTTTCCCTGCGCTACTTGTCGTAGACGGTGCAAGCGTTACAGCTGATCCAAAAGTTCTTAGCGGTGTAAAAGTTACCGGCGAAGTTATTGACGAAGTAAAGGGTCCAAAGATCGACATCCTTCGTTACATGAACAAGACCGGTTACCGTCGTCGTCAAGGTTTCCGTGCACAGCTAACTCGAGTCAAGATCACCGCAATCAGCGGCGTGAAATAAGGGGTTGAACAATGGCAAGTAAGAAGGGTGTCTCCTCGACACGTAACGGTCGCGATTCCAATCCGCAATACCTCGGTATCAAGCGCTTTGGCGGACAAGAAGTAAACGCTGGTGAAATTTTGGTTCGTCAACGCGGAACATATTTCCACCCAGGCAAGAACGTTGGACGCGGTAAGGATGACACTCTCTTTGCACTCGCTGCAGGCGCAGTTGAATTCGGTCGCGCTCGCGGTCGCCGTGTAGTGAACGTGGTTGCACCGGTCGCTTAATTTAGGTTTCTCAAAGAGAGCGAGCCGCGTTCGTGGCTCGCTCTTTTTATTTCACTAAGACTTTAAAACTTTAAATAGAATCAAATAGCCGAAGGGAGCGTTAAGAGATGACAACATTCGTCGATCGCGTAACGCTCTATGCCACCGCCGGAAAAGGTGGCGACGGTTGCGTATCTGTTAAGCGCGAAAAATTTAAGCCACTTGGTGGGCCAGATGGCGGTAACGGTGGTCGCGGTGGCGACATTATTTTGGTTGTCGATTCCAGCGTTACAACTCTGCTCGATTTCCACCATTCACCACATCGCAAAGCAACTTCAGGTTCACAGGGTTATGGCGATCGTAAAGATGGCACTTATGGCCAAGATTTAATTATGCCCGTCCCTAATGGCACAGTTGTATTTGATGAAAAAGGAAATCAACTCGCAGATTTAATTGGCGTCGGAACTACCTTCCTTGCTGCACAAGGTGGACATGGTGGCCTTGGCAACTTAGCTCTATCATCTTCAAAGCGCCGCGCACCAGGTTTTGCTCTGCTTGGCGAGCCAGGTGAAGAACGCACACTTTATTTAGAACTTAAATCAGTAGCTGATATTGCACTTGTTGGTTATCCAAGCGCCGGAAAATCTTCGCTCATTGCAGCGATTTCTGCAGCGCGTCCAAAGATCGCTGACTATCCATTTACAACTTTGGTTCCAAACTTGGGCGTTGTTCAAGCAGGAGATACTCGCTTTACTGTGGCAGATGTTCCAGGGCTTATTCCTGGCGCTTCACAAGGTAAAGGTCTCGGCCTTGAATTCTTGCGCCACGTCGAACGTTGCGT
>JAXITH010000148.1:0-3018 GCA_034680185.1 Candidatus Planktophila sp. | reverse complement strand
CTCGAAGATCTCGGAATCGAAATAGAACACGATGGTCGTTACAGCTTGCCGATGATTGTGAAGAGCAAAGGTCAGATACCTGGTGGTGCGCTAACTATTGATGCCAGCGCATCAAGTCAATTCTTATCCGCACTTCTGTTAATCGCGCCAAGTACACGCGATGGAATCGTTGCAACACATAAAGGTGGACCGCTTCCATCAATGCCGCACATTGATATGACTGTGCAGATGCTCCGCGATTTCGGCGCTAATGTAACCGTTGATAAGGCCGCCAATAGCTGGAGCGTTTCTGCGGGTGCACTTCAAGGACAAGATTTAGTTATCGAACCAGATCTATCAAATGCTGCGCCATTCCTATCAATTGCAATGGTTTGCGGCGGATCAATCACCATTGCAGATTGGCCAGAAGTTACAACTCAACCTGGCGATCAACTTCGCGAGATATTGGCTGCAATGGGCGCAACTATTTCGCGCGGAAAAGATGGCTTAACGATTACCGGTGGAGAAAGCATCCACGGAATCGATATCGATCTGCACGATGTTGGCGAGCTAACTCCTGCAATTGCAGCTCTGGCAGCACTTGCGGATTCACCTTCGCATCTACGCGGTATTGGACACTTACGTCTTCACGAAACAGATCGTTTGGCTGCGCTAACCCGCGAAATTAACTCACTTGGTGGCAGTGTTGTTGAAGATGAAACATCTCTTCATATAACTCCACATGGTGCGATGGGTAAAGGTTTGCACGGCGGCACCTTCCATACTTACGAAGACCACCGTCTGGCAACTGCCGGAGCAGTTATTGGCTTAGTTATTCCTGGCGTTGAAATCGAAAACGTTGCGACAACCCGTAAGACCTTGCCTGATTTTCCTGGGCTTTGGCAGAGTTTGGTCTCATGACGCCGCGCGAATTTGATGAATCAGATGCGCGAGTTCGCCCCGCGCGACGTACTCGCCCAAGAAGTAAAGATCGTCCGGCACATGCCGATGCTATTCAAGCCTTAGTAACAACAGTTGATCGCGGTCGTACAACCTGTATTACCGATGACGGTGTAATCGTTACCGCCATGAAGGCGCGCGAGATGGGACCCAAATCGGTTGTAGTCGGAGATTTGGTAAATCTCGTTGGAGATGTTTCGGGAACTGAAGGAACTTTGGCGCGAATTGTTTCAATCGCACCTCGTCGCAACAGTTTAAGCAGAACGGTCGATGATGCTGCCAAGATGGAGCGCACCATTGTGGCCAATATTGATCAATTGGTAATTGTGGTTGCAGCAGCTAACCCAGAACCACGTCGCGGGCTGATCGATCGCTTCTTAGTCTGCGCATTTCATGAAAATATCAAACCGATTTTGCTGGTCACCAAAACCGATGTGGCGCCAGTTCCAGATTTCTTACATGAGTATGAAAGTCTCGGCGTTGAAATTGCAACGGCGGCGATTAAATCTGAGTCAAGAGAAGCCGATCTAGCTAATCTCTTTGTCTTGTTAAATGGCAAGACTTCGGTTTTGGTTGGACATTCAGGCGTTGGAAAATCAACTTTGATTAACGCACTTGTTCCACATGCTGATCGCGTTACGGGCGATGTAAACGATGTAACCGGACGTGGACGACACACATCTTCAAGTGCGATCGCACTGCCTTTGGCGCCAGATCTTTCACCTTCACAGGGATGGATCATCGATACGCCAGGTATCCGTGCATTTGGCCTGGCCCACCTTGATTCCAATCGCATAGTTGCAGCATTTAGCGATCTCTACGAGGTCACCCAAACCTGTATGCCAAACTGCTCACACCATGAAATCGGCTGCCGATTAAATGAATGGGCCAATCCAGATGGCGTAGTAAATGATGAGCGCGCTGCTCGCGTTGCAAGTCTGAGATCACTTTTGGAACTTAAGGATTCAAACCCGCCCGCGCTAGACTGACAACATGTCCTTTACGCGCGGAAATGATTTAGCGCTGGCGATGCGCCTGGCAGATGCCGCAGATTCAATTACCTTGGCGCGCTATCAATCAATTGATCTAGTTGTATCAACCAAGCCAGATAACACACCAGTTACCGATGCAGATAAAGCTGCTGAAGAAGCGATCCGCGCGCTGCTAAAAAACCACCGCCCTGATGATGGAATCGTTGGCGAAGAGTTTGGAAGCGATGCCGGTGGTGCTGAGCGTTACTGGGTAATTGATCCGATTGATGGCACTAAGAATTTCTTGCGCGGAGTTCCAACTTGGGCAACTCTGATTGGTTTAATTGAAAAGCAGAGCGACGGACGCGAAGTCGTTGTTGTCGGCGTAGTTAGCGCACCTGCGTTATTTCGTCGTTGGCATGCCAGCGAAGGTAATGGCGCATTTGTTTCAGTAAATAAGGGAACTCCCGAAAGAATAAGCGTTTCGCAAGTTAGCGAAATTAAAGATGCATCGATTTCTTACTCGGACTTTATAGGCTGGGGCGAAAGATTGGCACCGTTCCAAGAGTTGATGGCCGCTGCATGGCGCACACGTGGCATTGGTGATTTCTGGTCGCATATGTTGGTTGCTGAAGGCGCAGTAGATGTTGCCGCAGAACCATCACTTGCAGTCTGGGATATGGCCGCGCTCGACATTATCGTGCGCGAAGCCGGCGGAAGATTTACAAATGTGGCAGGCAGCGATGGGAGTCTTGGCGGGAGCGGACTTTCTACAAATTCTGCGATTCATCAGAAGATTGTGGATGCGCTGAATGGCCGTTGAAGATATCAAGATCGAACTCTCTCGCCCAGCGAGCACAGAACCAGAAAAGCCCGGAAAACCAATTGATTTGAGCAGGACTTCTTTGTCGCCGCGAACTTTCTCGGTTTCGGGCATGACTTGTTCATCGTGTGTAAATACCGTCGAGAAATCACTCAATGCAATGAGCGGAGTAAGCGCCAGCGTTAACTTTGCCACTGAAACAGTGCATGTATTGGCACCTGCCGAAGTAAAGACAGCAGATTTGATTAAGAAGATAAAGAGCGCGGGCTACGGTGCTGTGCTTAT
>JAXITH010000147.1:0-3022 GCA_034680185.1 Candidatus Planktophila sp. | reverse complement strand
TTCGTGCCTTCCGGGATACGCGCTGCGCCAATTGAAACAACATGGCTAAGGATTGTTATGCCAACGCTCTGTTGTAGGAACGCTCTAGCAACTGCACCGAGTGCAACTCGAGCAGCGGTTTCGCGTGCACTTGCTCGCTCGAGAATTGGGCGTGCATCATCTAAATCGTATTTTTGCATTCCCACTAGATCGGCGTGACCGGGGCGTGGTCGTGACAATGGTGCGTTACGGGCTAAATCTTTTATCTCATCGTGCGGAACGGGATCGGCAGACATCACCTTTTCCCATTTGGGCCATTCTGAATTCCCAACCTGGATAGAGATAGGTCCGCCCTGGGTTAAACCGAGGCGAATTCCGCCGAGAATAGAAATCTTGTCGGCTTCAAAATTTTGTCTAGCACCGCGTCCGAAACCTAAGCGGCGGCGAGCTAAATGGAAATCAATATCCTTCGAGGATATTTCGACGCTTGCGGGAATGCCTTCGATGATCGCCGAAAGGGCTGGACCATGGGACTCACCTGCTGTTAACCAACGCATTGGCATATTGTGGCAGATCGTGACGTTATCTGGCGCACCATATAAATGCGCCGCAGATCGCGGGGGCAAGAGCAATTGAATCGGTCAGCTTTCGCCCAAATATCAGGTGTAGCAATATAGAAATTGATGAAATCACCAGAAAACCCGTAATGGCTTCGCTAAATGCAGAATGGCTTACAGGGAGAAAGTAGAGCGAGAGCACTGTGGCAAGTTTTACATCACCAGCGCCTAGGCCATATTTGTAACCGATCATAGAAAGTGAAGAAACCAGAACAGAGCTAAATACATGGAGTTCTGAATTCTCAGCTAGTGAAGAGACGGAAAGACCAACAAAAAGGATCCCAAGGCTTCTATTTGTAATCCGGTGATACCTCAGATCAAAATATGAAAACCAGATCGAAAAGACAATCAAGGTAAGAATCACCGACAAAATCTAACGTCGGCTCACGTTTTTAGTTTCGCGAACCAGATTATCTGTGGATTAGCCAACCGCATTAGTAAGTATTAAACGCAGCTCTTGGTCGATCAAATTGGTGCCCAACGGTTCGATTAAATTGATCTGATCTATACCCTGGTAGAGAAGGAGTTCGAGCCCTCCGATGGCTTTAGCTCCTGCGTCAGTCCAGCGACGAGCAATCAAAGTTGGCCAAGGTTTATATAGAACATCAAAGAGCAAACCTTCAACTTTCGAAGGGATATTCTCTGCTACAAGATCTGCGGCACCTGAAGGAGTTGTATTAACGACTAAATCGAAATCACGTAAATCTATTTGATCATCCCAAGGCAAAAAATCGGGCGTTAAATTGGTGAAGCATGATGCGATTGCAGCATTTCTTCGGACGCTACGACCCATGACCGTGACTTGATCTGCAATTTCATCTAACGCACCAGCGACCGCACGAGCCGTTCCTCCAGCACCGAGAATCAATACCGATCTAAAACGATCGTATCCAGCGTTTGCTAGCGCTTTCACAAAACCTGACCCATCGGTGCTTGTTGCGCTCCAGGTATCACCGTTTCGAAGTAAGGTGTTTACAGATTGGATCCGCTGTGAAAGTGCATCGATTGAAATCTGTGAAGTTGCTGCGATTTCAAGAACTTCCTCTTTCAGCGGCATCGTCAAAGACAGGTAATCAAATTCAGTCCCACGATCCTGAAGAAACTTTGCCAAGTCGCCGCTGTTTACTTCTATCGCTTCATAGCTACCAGAGACTCCAAGAATCTCAAAGGCTTTGTTATGCAACACCGGTGAAAGTGAGTGCGAAATTGGTGAACCTAATACCGCTCCCCTGATTAACCGACTACTCACTTAGAACTCCTAAATAAACCCGCGCGAAGATTCTTCTTATATTCAATCTTCCATAGCGAGAATTGTTCATTGGAAGAGGTAAATCTAGTATCAAAAGGCGCCACCGTGATGAAGTAAATCCAGTCACCGACAGCCGGATTGGCCGCCGCTTTCAGCGCTTCTGCACCGGGATTTCCAATAGGCCCTGGTGGAAGACCGTAATTGCGATAGGTGTTATATGGAGATTTCAAGAAAGTGGAAGCGGTGCTCAGGAATATCTTGCCGCGATCCTTCTTTAAATAGTGAACCGTCGAGTCCATCTGCAGCGGCATACCTCTTTCAAGTCTATTTCGAATAACTCTGGAAACTTTTGTGAAATCTTCGACATTGCCTTCGGCTTGAATAATTGATGCGATGGTTACTAATTGCTGAGATGTGTATTTCGAACTTTTCCCGGTTAAGCCGGCTGACTCCATTTCCAGCATTGCGCGTTCAACCATTGAAGTTATTGCACTCAACGCAGGAGTCCCTTCTGCGAAAGAGTATTGCGCAGGAAAGAGCAGGCCTTCAAGAGTTTTAAACCCTGCAGGTAAATTCACTTTTGCTTCTGCACGAGAAATATCCTCTTTAGAGAAACCAGCGTTCTCCATTGCTTTGAAGATCTCCGAGTTCCAAGCGCCTTCAAAGATATTGATTAACCCCGATATTCGATTGCTATCAAGGAGCTGTGAAAGGGCATCTTTGGCACATAGTTCTTTGGAAATTAAGTGTGAGCCAGGTGCTATTTTTGCCGCGCGTGGATCTCCGACGGCAACTCCAAAGAATGCTCTCGCGGATTTAACTACCCCAGCTTCGAAGAGCTGGTCCGCGATCTGTGAACCGCTGGCGCCCTGTGAAATCTTTATTTCAACATCTTTTTTCACATCAGGTGTCGTGTCCACATAAGTACTTGCACATTGAAAATCTGGAGATGAACTCGTTTTGCGTAACTCACGCATCCCTCCGGTAAGGACGATGGCCACGACAAGCGCTGCAGCAACTCGCAAGTACGCCTTTTTATCTTTTATCAATTGCCAGGCCTTGCTCAAGTATCGCTATCGCCGCAGCTGAATCAATCTTGGATTTAGCGGTTTTGGCATCAACGCCTGCCTCGCGCAAATTTCGCGCTGCAGAAACAGTAGATAGACGTTCATCGATC
>JAXITH010000146.1:0-3032 GCA_034680185.1 Candidatus Planktophila sp. | reverse complement strand
GTGCTCCAGCCGATCGCTGTAGACCTTAAATCAGTTTCCGATGCGCTCGCCGATGCGCAATCAATTGCTATTGGATTTACCCAAGTAACTAGTGGCGATAAGAACGAAGGCAAAGCCGAGTTTAATTTCCCAGCCAACTTCGATCTTGCGAAGAAGCTCGAAGAAATTTTCGAGATAAATCTGCGTGATGAACTAGCCTTTTTTGCAGCCACCGGTAAAGCTGGCGAAATTTTTGAGATCCCCGTTTCATCCGAACTTTTCGCCGCTGATCGAATTCTTTTACTTGGACTTGGTGATGAGAGCGCTTCCGCAATCCGCCAAGCAGGTGCTGCTCTAGGTCGTAAAGCGCGCGGCAAAGCGGTAACAATCGCATCACTTTGCGTATCAAATAGCGCTGAACTCAAGGCGTTCGCCATATCTGTACAACTAGGTGCTTATATCTGGACACAAAAGACGGGTGCCACGCAAGAGATTCCACTCTTTCTCTTTGTTACAGATACCCCTGAAGTAATTAAAGGCGCATCAGTTATTGCCGATGCAATTTCGCGCACCCGCGATTTGATCCACACTCCCGCAAATATTAAGACACCACTTTGGGTAGCAGATGAAGCGGTAAAGATCGCCGCAGATACTGGCTTAGAAATCAAAGTATTAGCAGGGAAAGAGTTAGCTAAATTCGGAGGCTTGCGCGCAGTTGGAAATTCTTCGCCAAAGCCTGGTCCACGATTTGTAGAAGTTACCTATCACCCAAAGGGAAAGAAGAAATCTGCCGGGATTCTTCCCCACGTTGTAATTGTTGGTAAGGGAATCACATTCGATACCGGCGGAGTTTCGTTAAAGCGTCCTTACGACATCATGATGGCGATGAAATCAGATATGGCTGGATCGGCTGCGGCACTGGGCGCGATTTCTGCTCTTCCATATTTCCAGCCACAAGTGCAGGTAACTGTTTTGATGATGCTCGCTGAAAATGCTTTATCTGGAACATCCCAACGTCCCAGCGATGTGATTACGCACTACGGCGGAAAGACAGTTGAGGTATTAGATACCGATGCCGAAGGTCGTTTAGTTTTAGCTGATGGACTTGCCTACGCGGATTTAAATTTAAATCCAGATTACATAATTGATATCGCAACTCTCACAGGAGCGGCCACTCTTGGGTTGGGTCGCCAACATGCGGCTATGTACACGCGAGACGAGAAAGTTGCTAAGAGTTTTATGGAAGCCGGCGAACGTTCTGGCGATCGTGTATGGCATATGCCTTTAGTTGATGACTATAAAGAAGCTCTGGAAAGTCCGATTGCCGACTTGAGCCACATCACATCAAAGAAGCACTTCAGCGCAGGTTCAGTCACCGCCGCACTCTTCTTAGAGCATTTTGTTGGAGATCGCACCTGGATTCACTTTGATATCGCAGGTGTTGCTCGCAGTGAAAGTGATTCTGGAGAAAACCCTAAAGGCGGCACAGGTTTCGGCGTGCGATTGCTGATCGAATGGCTAACATCTCTCTCATGATTATTGATCCGCATTCTTATGCCGAAGGATTTATCGGCGAAGATGAAGTTAAGAAGAACGCGCGCGCTCGTGGCGAAGAAATCGGTGTAACGGATGCAACCACTGGAGCTGGTGCGTATCTAAAACATCTGGCTCATAATCTTTCAGCGCAATCAGTGGTTGAGATTGGTACAGGTTCCGGCGTCGGAGCCCTTTGGGTTCTAGAAGGCATGTTGGGTAGCGGAACACTTACATCTATCGATGACGAGATGGAACACAGCAATATTGCAAAGACTGCATTTATGGAAGCAGATATTGCGCCGGCTCGTTTTCGTTTAATTACAAATCCTGTTATGGATGTGATGACCAAGCTTGCCGATCGCGCTTATGACTTAGTTATATTTCGCCACAATCCAGAAGATCTACCATTTGCGATAACTGAAGCACATCGCATATTACGTAGCGGTGGGGTATTCGTAATTGATAACTTCTTTGGCGGATCAAAAGTTTCAGATCCAGCGCAACGCGATCCCAAGACCGTTGCACTCCGCGAATCTGGGAAATCGTTGAAAAACGAATCAGAGAATTGGGTGGTTTCGCTTATCCCTACTGGCGATGGTTTGTTACTCGCCACCAAGTTATAGGAAGATGGCGTAATGACATCACCACTAAATGGCTCACCAAATTCTGGTCCTTGGTGGGTTCCAGCCTCTCGAAATGGAAAAGCTAATTTCATTACTCGCTCGAATGCGATCCTTCTAGCTTTTGTTGCAGGTTTAGTTGGTGCCATCTTTGGCGCATCTTCTTCAGGTTCGCTCTTCGGTCACTCAATCAATCTTTCTCGTGTTACAAATTCAATCGAGCGAGCACCAGGTTCAGTAGCCGATATCGCACAGCGCGTTATCCCATCCGTAGTTTCAATCGAATCTACCTCTGAAGATGGCGGATCAACCGGAACCGGCTTCGTTGTCGAAAGCAATGGTTACATTCTTACTAACAATCACGTTATTGCCGAAGCAGCCTCAAATGGTGGAGAAATAAAGGTAACTTTAAATAACGGCCAGGAGTACTCTGCAAAAGTTGTTGGACGTGATTCGTCATACGACTTAGCGGTTTTAAAGATTGCAACAACCGGTCTAACAGCGCTACAGCTCGGCGATAGTGACAAGGTTGCCGTGGGCGATTCGGTAATTGCGATTGGTTCACCTCTCGGACTTTCCGGAACGGTGACCCTAGGAATCATTAGCGCTAAAGATCGCGCAGTAACCGCCGGCGAAACTGGCAGCGATAATTCTTTTATTAACGCTCTTCAAACAGATGCGGCGATTAATCCTGGAAACTCTGGTGGCCCTCTCGTAGATTCCACGGGTGCAGTAATCGGCGTTAACTCAGCTATTGCAACGCTTGGATCATCATTTGGATCTCAATCTGGATCAATTGGTTTGGGGTTTGCGATTCCAATCAACCAGGCGCGCAAGACAGCTGATCAGTTGATCAAGAATGGCAAAGCAACTTATCCAGTTCTTGGCGTATCAATC
>JAXITH010000145.1:0-3062 GCA_034680185.1 Candidatus Planktophila sp. | reverse complement strand
TCTTCTTCTCCATTGAATCTTCATTTGCGCCATCGATCAAACGCGTAGCTCGCTCACTTAACTTAACTTTTAGGACTTCATCCACTACCTCTGAAATTGTGGTGGCAGTAGATTCAACTGCAGCAGTAAGCGGGTAACACCCGAGAGTTCTAAAGCGAACCATCTTTAACTCTGGATCTTCACCTGGATTTAGCGGGTAGCGATCATCATCAACCATGATCAACTGATCTCCGCGCTTGACCATCGGGCGCTCTTTTGCGAAGTACAACGGGTTGACTTCAATATTTTCTTGTTGGATATAACGCCAGATATCTGCTTCAGTCCAATCAGAAAGTGGAAAGACGCGCATGGTCTGATCAGGGGCTAAACGTGTGTTGTAAGAGCGCCAAAGCTCAGGGCGTTGGTTGCGTGGATTCCAACTATGTCCAGGATCGCGAACGCTAAAGATTCTCTCCTTGGCACGCGATTTTTCTTCATCGCGTCGAGAACCACCGATGGCCGCGTCGACTTCGTAGTGATCTAAAGCCTGACGAAGCGCAACGGTCTTCATGACGCGTGTGTATTCAGAGATACCAGTTGTAAATGGGTTTGCCCCAGTAGTTACGCCATCTTGATTGGTATGAACAATTAGATTCAAATTGTGATCGGCAACTACCTTGTCGCGGAAGGTGATCATCTCTTTGAATTTCCAAGTTGTATCAACGTGGAGTAATTGAAAGGGAACGGGCGCCGGATAGAAAGCTTTGATCGCCAGGTGAAGGAGGACCGAAGAGTCTTTGCCGATCGAGTACATCATCACCGGACGGCGGAAGGATGCGGCAGTCTCGCGCAGAATCTCTATAGATTCGGCTTCGAGAGCCTTCAATATTCCTTCGTTGACGCGCACGTGCCTACGCTACTGGTTGAAGCTTGGAACTACTGGGATTTCTTCTGGCAGCGCGGGCAGAAATGCGACGATCTTGCTCCAAATGTGATGCGACGAATAGGTGTGCCGCAACGGGGACATGGCTCATCAGTTCTCCCATATGCAGCCAAGGCTTGCTCAAAGAATCCGCTCTCACCATTCACATTTATATAAAGGTCATCAAATGATGTTCCACCTTGTTCGATCGCCTCAGCCATTACTTCTGTGGCATAACCGATGATCGATGCGATCTTCTTCTTTGAAAGGTCAGCGGTTGAGATTTCCGGATGTACTTTGGCGCGCCAGAGAGTTTCATCGGCGTAGATATTTCCTACTCCGCTCATGATCTCTTGATTTAAAAGTGCGGTCTTTATTCTGATCTTTCGCTTAGCAAAACTTTCGATCGCCTCATTTAAATCAAATTGCGGATCGAAGGGATCGCGCGCAATGTGTTGCGCAGAACTCGGAACTCCATCGATTGTCTCTTCGACTGACACCCAGCCGAAGGTGCGCTGATCATTGAAAACTAACTCGCGTTTACGCATCTGCTTTGTGAGATCAAATTGAGCGCGGACATGTTTTGCTTTGGGGTGGCCTTGCTGATGAATTAAAAATTGCCCGCTCATTCCTAGGTGAGCCACCAATACCTGCGGTCGATCTAGTACAAACCAGAGAAACTTTCCGCGGCGATTGAGGTCAATAATTTTTGCGCCTTGTATTGATTTGAGTGGCGCAATTGATTCGGGCTTCAGGGCTCGTGGGTGGAGATCATGTGCGGCAACGATCTTGTAGCCCTTAACCAGGCTTACGAGTCCGCGGCGAACTGTTTCGACCTCTGGAAGTTCAGGCACGACTTATCCTTTATTGATCACGCTAAGTGCGGCAAGTGCGCTGTCGTAGCCTTTATCTTCTTTGCTTCCGGGTAAACCTGCTCGCGCGGTTGCCTGCTCCAAGTTATCGCACATAAGAACACCAAAACCGATTGGCTTAGAGCGACTTAACGAAACATCCATAACACCTTGGGTTACGCCTTGGCATACGTAGTCAAAGTGTGGAGTCTCACCGCGCAGAACAAGCCCAACAATAACCGCAACGTCAAAACCTTCGTCGAAAGCGAGTTGGGCAGCTAGTGGAAGTTCGAATGAGCCAGCGACGGTGCGCACCACCGGGTTTGCTATGCCAGCTTCATTAAATCCGCGCACCGCACCTGCAACGAGTGAGTCGCAGATGTTTGGATGCCAGGCAGCGGTGATGACGACTGCTTTCAGGTTTGGGAATTGTGGGACCTTAATTTCTGGTGCATGTCCGGCCATTAGATCGCTCCTAACGCGTGATTTAACTTATCTCGTTTGGTCTCTAGGTATTTCTTATTATGAATGTTTGCCGAAACTTGAAGCGATTGAATATCAACTCTGATTCCCTCGTCGCTTAGCGCTGCGCTCTTTTCTGGGTTGTTCGTCAGAAGAGTTAACTCATCAAGTGATAACCGCTTGATGATCGCCACTGCATCTTCATATGTACGGTCATCGACAGGTTGGCCGATCGAAATATTTGCTTCAACGGTATCTTGACCAGCATCCTGCAATACATAGGCCCGAATCTTCTCAGCTAGACCTATGCCGCGACCTTCATGATCGCGAAGGTAAATAACATATCCATTTCCATTGGCTTCAATAAGTCGGATCGCTTCCTGTAATTGTGGACCGCAATCACAACGCATTGAACCAAATACGTCGCCAGTTAGACACTCTGAATGAATACGAATTAACGGCTTAGCTGCCTTATCTGCTGCAAATTTCAGAACTGCATGCTCTGCTCCGGTTGGTGAAATGTAGGTACTAATTAGCCAATCAGCTTCGCCAATAGGCAACTTCGCCCATTCAAGGCTTTCAATATTTGGCTGAGCTTTCTTTTTAACCAATTGTGCAAGTTCTTCGATTGAGATGATTTGCAACCCATGCGCCGCTCCAAATTCTGCAATCTGTGCGCCCCGCATCATGGTGCCGTCATCATTTACTAACTCAGAAAGTACTGCCGCCGTATTTGAATTTGTTAATTCGCAGAGTGCGATACTGGCTTCGGTGTGTCCACGGCGTTCGTGTAATCCACCTGGGACTGAAACCAATGGAAATACATGTCCCGGACGAGCAAAATCGGT
>JAXITH010000144.1:0-3079 GCA_034680185.1 Candidatus Planktophila sp. | reverse complement strand
ATTCCTTCTCTGTTGTAACCGGCGCTAGCCAATAGTTTTTGTGATGCCGAGTTATCTACATCGACTGCGGCTTCAATGCGAAGAAATCCCATAGTTAAAAAGCCATAATTAGTAATCATCTTGGCAGCAATTGTGCCAATGCCTTTTCCGCGCATTGGGGAGTGCATCCAATAACCGATCTCAGCACGATGGTTGTCGATACTTATTGTGTGGAGCGAGATAACGCCAGCAAATTCCTTGTCGTCCCCAACACCAAACTCGATGACAAAGGGAAATTCACGACGAAGTTCAAGCGAGGCGGGAACACGTTGAACGTAATCCAAGGCGTGAGCCATGGTGTACTCGGCCGGAACAGTGGTGAAGCGGGGGATTAGTGGATCTTGGCATGCTTCATAAATCTTTGGAACATCCGATTCGGCTGGCGGGCGCAAAGTGACGCGTCCGTATTGGAGAGTTGGAATCTCACTTGGCCACCAGATCATTGCTCAATTATGTCGCATAGATTCCATCGCGTGTGCAATAGATTGTTAACGCACAATTTTCCTGAATTAGGAAAGACTTCAGGTAGGGCTTGAAAAAGTTCATCTTTTTTCATTAATTCTGAACGGTTTGAAGGTAGATGAATTCAGATAATTGGAGTTAAACGGCGTCATGAATGGAACGTGCCGGCGTAAAGAATTTCTTTCCAAGTGGAGATACCCAAGTGCATGAACCATCACCATGGCTAGTTACGCTCCAACCGTCATGAGTTTTTAATCGATGGTGTCGCCTACAGAGAGCCCCTAAATTTTCCGCCGAAGTTGAACCGCCTTCTTCCCAACTTTGCGCGTGGTCTAAATCTGAAAGCGCCGCCGATCTTCGACATCCCGGAAACCGACAAGTTCGATCTCGCGCAATTAAGAAATCCTTGAGCGCTTGCGGAGGTTCGTAACTTTCACGACCGTAATCGAGAAGAGTTCCTGTTTGTGGATCGGTTATAAATCGTTTCCACTTTCCATCGGAAGCTAACTCTCGAGCAATTGATGCAGGAATTGCGCCATAGCCTGCCAACTGACCGGGGTTTTCTGCCAGACCAAGCAAAGTTGGAAGATCGATCGTTACGTTAATTGAGATTGGGCGGCGGTGAGGAGTTACCGGAGAAGAAGAAAGTGAGACAGCCGCAATAGCGGTTAGGGCATCTGCCCGTTTCATATCTGTGCTTCTTACATCTTTAGCGCCAACAGAGCCATCGGCGCTGGTTCCTCGTCTTGAGAAGAAATTATCCGCGTCTACTTTTCCATCTTCAGGGCTGTTTTCCGCGCCAGTCAAGCGGATAAAGCTCTCAATCGCATTCATTACTACTTGCGCATCGGCAGCAGGAAGAATTGCAACGACGGTAGACATGCCATCGCTATCGTTGTAGCAAGAGACGCGTCTGGTATCACGTGCGCGAGCTACAGTATCTTCGAAAGTTTCGGGAGCGATACGCGCCAGCGATGTGCGAACTTGGTTTGCAACTTGCGCTGGAGTATGGAATTCGGCATGCGCGATTGCGCGTTGCTCTACCTCAAAGATTTGGTACTCAGTTAAACCATCACGAATTGCCGCAGCAGTCTCTTTTGCAATTACATTTGCATGGGCAAGCGAGATATCGCCAGTAGCTAACGCTGAGCAAGTATTTGGCAAATGATTTACCAAGGTACGCGCGACATCGATTCGAGATTGTGCGGTGCCGGCAGAAAGACGCAACGCAGTAGAAACATCTTCGCGTTCCGCTTCATCCACACCAAAGAATGGTTCTTGACCATTTGCAACACTTGGATCATTTCCAGCGACAGCGATAATGGCCCGTTGCATCAGCGCCTGAAGCCACGCTGTTTGGCGTTCGAGGGCTGTTAAATAATCGATTCGAGAACTCGGGGAGAGTTTGCCCGGATCGATCTGCACAAGTTCAGTTAGCGTTTTGATTCCAGGAATTGAGTTGAGTAGCTTTGCCACGCGCTCTGAAGAACCAATTTCTTCTGGCTCGCCAGAAGAGCGTGGGAGCGGATTGATCGCGGCAGCGGTGGACATGAGGCAGATATTGGTTTGTGGCGCTGACAAAAAATCGTGAAAACGGGGGATTGTCCACATATACACCAAGATAACTTTAAGTTGCAGGTAGTTGAAAGTTCAACTAAAGTCAGGCTCAGACATAAGGAGCAAAAATGCCAGCAGTTACCGTAAGTGATATCACCGTTCTACCTCGCGTCGCCGATGCGCCAAATTCACGCGCCCGTCGCGTAAAGAGCATCACGACCGCGCCACAAGGTTTCGAAGGTGAAGGCTTTCCGGTTCGTCGCGCATTCGCCGGCGTTGACTTGGCAGAACTCGATCCATTTATTCACTTAGATCAAATGGGCGAAGTTGAATACGCACCAGGTGAACCAAAGGGAACTCCATGGCACCCACACCGCGGATTTGAAACTGTTACATACATTATTGATGGAATTTTTGATCATAAAGATAGCAATGGCGGCGGCGGAACAATTTCCAACGGTGACACACAATGGATGACAGCCGGCGGCGGAATTCTTCACATCGAAACTCCACCAGAACATTTAGTAATGAGCGGTGGTCTATTCCACGGTTTCCAACTTTGGGTAAATCTTCCAGCTGCAAAGAAATGGTCACCACCTGCATACCAAGATGTTCGCGCAAACGATGTTGCACTTCTCTCAAGTTCCGACGGCGGATCACTTATCCGCATCATCGCCGGCGAACTCGATGGACATGTTGGTCCTGGAACAACACAGACACCAATTACTTTGATTCACGCAACTGTTGCACCTGGCGCCGAACTTCGCTTGCCATGGCGTAAGGATTACAACGCACTCGTTTACACAATTTCAGGTCACGGTTTTGTGGGCGATGAAAATCGTCCAGTACACATGGGTCAGCTAACTGTTTTCGGCGATGGCGATTCAATCGTTGTTCGCGCTGCAAATAACCAAGAGACCCGTTCACCAAACCTTGAACTATTTATTCTCGGCGGCCAACCAATCAAAGAACCTGTTGCTTGGATGGGGCCATTTGTAATGAATACCAAGAGCGAAGTTCT
>JAXITH010000143.1:0-3084 GCA_034680185.1 Candidatus Planktophila sp. | reverse complement strand
GCGCAACCAAGTGGGGCCATGCCGATCTCTTTGGCAACGCGTTCTGCGCGCACGTAAAGTTCTTTGGTAGATGCTGGTTGCAGAGGTGGACGATTTAAACCACCTGTTACTTCAATGCGCGCGCCAGCAGTTGTAGCAGTCAATGATTTAATTGCCTGATCTACTCTTTCCAGTTCTGCTTGCGAGAATGAACGAGCATCGATTTCGAGAACCGCTAAATCTGGAACAGTGTTTGCGCTATTTCCAGAGCTAAGTAGGGTCGGAACAACGGTTGTTCCGTGGCTTGCATCTTCGAGAGCAGATAACTTAAGAATTAGGTGTGCGATTTCAACTGTTGCGTTAACGCCCTTTTCAGGTTCAAGGCCGGCATGAGATGCCAAACCGTGAGCGCTCACCTTGTACATCGCAGTTCCCTTGCGACCAGTCTTAACTTTTCCATCAAGTGATGCTTCTAAAACTAAAACTGCTTCGGCTTTGGCAGATAATTCCATAATTAACTTACGGGATGAGAAACTTCCAATTTCTTCATCAGTAGTTGCAATAAGTGCCACGCGATCTGCTGCTCCAGTTACGCCTTGAAGCGCAAAGAGCGCTTGAACAAAACCTGCCTTCATATCGAAGACGCCGGGGCCGCGGACTACATCTCCGTTAACTTCCCAAAGCGGTTGATATGAACCATGCGGCCAAACGGTATCTAGATGAGCCAAGATTAAAACTTCAGGAGTATTTGAGCCCCACCAAAAAACGGGACGTCCTTCAATCTCTTTTATCTGCGCAGGAGTTCCGAGTACGCGCGTTGCAATATCGCTTGCTAATCGAACAACGCTGCGGCAGGCCTCGATATCTTCACTTGGAGATTCACAGCGAACCAACGCTTCGATTGCGGACAACATAGGGTCAAGTCTGCCGTATTGATCGCTCTTGGCGCTCGTCATATCGCTGCCACACCTGTAATACGCGCGATTCGGAAAGATTGGACTTCGCCTGTTGCGTGATCACGCGCCACTAGCGATCCCGCGGAGAGTTTCAAGGGATCGATTATTCGATGAGAAACCAGACCATTGTTGTCGGCATAACCGATTGAAAGTGATGTCGCTGGTTGGTTCTGTAGATAGTTGGTAAGTATTTCTAGAGTTTCATTGGCAGTTGTTCGGGGGAGTGAACCAAGAGCGTTAGCTGCAATATTGCGCATGGTGCTTTGGCGATGACTTGATTTTTCACCAGTGCGAAGCGCGCGCAGCGCTCCTTCTAATTGAATCTCATCGGGGCGATCAAATTCGCCAATGATTCGTGGCGCGCGAGCCTTTGACTTAGCGCGCTGAATTCGTGGACCACTCAGTAAGGCACCTTGCGAATCTTCGCCAGCAGGCAGGTAACCAAAGCTGCGCAGAATATTCATGGCATCGCCAGCATCGTGCTGACAGATTAAAACTTCAGGTGCAATTTGGCGCAGCGATAAAATATCTAAACGCTTATCGCTCATGATCTGAGCAATCAGCGCTCCATCTTCACAGCGGATAAATGATGAGGTATTTCCAACGCGAAGCTTGCCGTGCTTCTTTGCAACATCGGCAATCAAATATTCAAGTGGTTGTGGCATTGGTGTCTTGGAAGTCTTCTTTAAGAATGCTTTGATCTCATCGCCGGTGCGGCCATGATCCAAACCACGACGGATAGTTGCTTCACTAAAACGGTAGACCGTTGCACCACCGCGGCTTTCAATTTCAGCCAAGATGGCAAGCTCTTGGGCGATTTCATGTTCTAACGGTCCCGGTGCGATTGCGGTGTGATCGCTCTGAATAAGAATGTGATCAACTGGCTTTGGAAGATCTTCATTGATGCTCTCTAACTCACCGCCAGCTAAGAGCTCCACGCCGTACTTGGAAATTACTCCTTGGCCGGTAATGCCAAGCCACTCTGCTTCACGCGCCGTCCAAATCAGATAATCAGTTGGGAAACCATTGCTGCGCTTTGCCGGCATATGCCATTGGGCAAGCGCGATAAATGAATTAACTTCAGGTGCCCCAGTTGTGTTTTCAGCCAATAGGCGAAGGGTTAACTTTCGGATTGGTGCGGCAGAAACGCGATCTAGCTCAGGTCCAAGCGGGGCAACATTTTTGCTCTCATCTTTTCCAACCAACCCACTGACACGTGAAGTTATCAACCATTGCGAAACTAAGGCTTGCCATTTTGCGGAAGGTGTTTGCATCAACCAAATATCAAATTGTGTTGTCGGCAGGATTCGATCATCCGCATCAATTGTTACTAGCCCTGCCAGGTAAGCAACCTCTGCAATAAATGCAGCGCAAGATGTATCAACGCCAAGATGAGTTGAGAGAACTTTTAAGTCGCGAACGCCCAAACCACCTGAGCGAAGTGCATCAGCCGGCTCTTGCGCCCAGAAGTTAAGAACTTCTTCGGTCCAACGTAAGAACGTGGTGATGTTTGCGATTGCAGCAAGCTGCACATTGCGGGTATCTCGCTTGCTTCCCGTTACAGGTGGTTGGGTGTTCTCAAGTTCACGATGAACTTTATTTCCACGCAAATAGATTGCTACTTCACGGGGGAGAACAACAGTCTGTTGGTTAAATGGAATTAAGAAACCTTCTTCGAGTAACCAGGCAACACCAGCGCTTGGCTTCTTAATATCTGCAATAGATCCACGTGGAGGTCCCCAGACCATCGCATCGAGAACTTTTTTGGATGCAGCTGGAACTTCATCGAGTTTCTTTAACTTCAATTTTGACATCGATGCCGGACCAAGCCCAGCAACTTCATTTCCAAGTACTTCCTTAAGAGTCGTTGGAGTACGCAGCCCATCTTTATCTTGATAGATAAGTCCTCGATCAATCAGCCCTGGGATAACAAATAGCGCTGATTTATCGGTAAGTGCAGCTACTTCCTTCTCTGTAAACGGCTCAGCAAGAACGGCGCAGACTTCAAGAACTTGGAGTTGCCACTTATTAAGTGCATCTACAGCTCGCGCAAGGCTTGGCGCAGATGAGGCGCGCACTGCCAAGCTAGCCATATCGGGTGGAACTGGAGTTACAAGATCAGGGCGAAAGTTGAACATGGAAATTAACG
>JAXITH010000142.1:0-3101 GCA_034680185.1 Candidatus Planktophila sp. | reverse complement strand
GCACTCGGTGGAGCACTTGCCGGAATTGCCACCTCTTTACGTATTGAACTTCTTCTCATTCCGCTTGGTGGCTTATTTGTAATTATTAGCGCATCAGTAATTCTGCAAGTTGCTTACTTCAAATTAACCGGCGGAAAGCGAATCTTCAAAATGGCGCCGCTGCAACATCACTTTGAGTTAATGGGTTGGGGCGAAGTAACAATCGTGCTTCGCTTCTGGATTATCGCTGGGCTCTGCGTCGCAGCAGGTCTGGGACTCTTCTACGCCCAATGGGTAACTTCATAAGGCTCATGCGTAATGGCAATTAATTTATCGGGCTCAAACGTACTTATTCTTGGTGCAGGAGTAACTGGCATTGCCGTTGCTAAATCACTAAGCGTAAAAGGCGCAACGGTCGAATTTGCCGATGATCAAGTAAGTGAGATCGAAAGCTTTCCAGTATTTAGCACCGAAGCTGCAGATGTTACAAAATATGAATTTATAGTTGTCTCGCCAGGCTGGAAAGAGAGCCACCCGCTAATCGTTAAGGCGAAGGCAGCAGATATTCGCATCGTTAACGAAATCGATCTAGCTTGGTCATTTCGCGCAGAACTTGTCCCGCATCAAAAATGGATTGCCCTAACTGGCACAAACGGAAAGACCACGACTGTGGAAATGGCAGCCGCTATGTTGCGCGCCGCCGGAACGAACGCCATTGCTTGTGGAAATGTTGGAACGACGGTTATTGAGAGCGTAGAAAGCCCTGAAAAGTACGACGTACTAGTTTTGGAACTTTCATCATTTCAATTGCATTGGATGCGCGAAGCGAGTTTCGTGGCAGCTGCGATATTAAACATTGCGCAAGATCACGTTGATTGGCACGGCACTTTCGCCGAGTATGCGCGTGTGAAAGGTTCGATCTTGGACCGCGCATCAACCGGAGTATTTAACGCCGGTGATATCGAAGTCGTTAACCAAGCCGCTCACTGGCAGGGGCGCAAAGTATTTTTCTCACTTGATACTCCAGCTCCGGGGGAGATCGGCATAGTTGAAGATTTATTGGTCGATCGCGCCTTCGTGAGCGATCCCCAAGAGGCGGCGATGCTCGCCGAAGTAATTGATGTGAAGCCAACTGTTCCACACAACGTTGCTAACGCACTTGCGGCAGCAGGTTTAGTCCGCGCCTTAGGTGTTAGCACCGAAGCTATTCAAAGCGCTCTGCAGAATTTCTCGTTAGGTCGTCATCGCATCGAAGAAGTCGCCAAGATCAACGGCATCTCATGGGTAAATGATTCAAAGGCAACAAACCCCCACGCAACAGCGGCTTCGCTTAACTCATCTCTGTCTTCGATCTGGATTGCCGGAGGCTTAGCTAAGGGTGCTCAAATGCAAGAGTTAATCGCGCGCTGCAAATCTAGAATCAAAGCGGCAATTTTGATCGGTGCAGACCGCGACCTCATCGCGCACGAATTACGCACCCAAGCTCCAGAGATCGAAATTATCTTTGTAGATGCTCCCGCCTCTTATCAAAAAGGCGGCTCAGATAATTCTCTGATGGAAGAAGTTGTTAAGGCGGCTCTAGAAAGAGCAGTCAGCGGAGATACCGTTTTACTCGCGCCCGCCTGCGCATCAATGGATCAGTTTGTTTCCTACTCCGATCGCGGAGATAGGTTCGCTGCAGCTGTTAAGAAAGTAGTTCAATGAGCTCCCCAGCCAAGTTCTTCGCTAAGCCGGTAAATAACTTCTACATTTTGGCGGCGAGCTCGATCGCACTTTCGGTGATTGGCCTAGTTATGGTTTTCTCGGCCTCATCTATTCATTCGCTAGATACCAAAGGCAATGCGGTTGCGATTGTGCTGCGTCAATTCATCTTCTTCGCGCTCTCTATTCCACTTGCTATTTATCTATCGCAACGTTCATTGGCGCAATGGCGGTTGCTAGCGCGTTTTGGCTTACTCATCTCGGTGATAATTCTTGCGATCTTGCAGATCCCTGGAGTTGGAAAGACGGTAAACGGAAATACCAACTGGATCGCTCTTCCCTTTGTTGATGTGCAACCAAGTGAAATCTCTAAATTTCTCTTGATTCTTTGGGCCAGTTATCTATTGGCAAATAAAGAGAAGAGCGGAAAGACGCGAATCAATGTCTTTGCGCTGATCGGTCCAGGTTTTGCTGTTGTAGTTATTTTGATCATGCTTGGACGTGACTTAGGAACCGCTTGCGTTATCGCTGCGATCTTGGGTGGGCTGTTATTTGTCTCTGGTGTTGAACTTCGCTTACTCGGGAGTTTCGTTGCCGCAGGTGCTGTTCTACTTGCATTCTTTATTGCAACCGCCGGTTACCGCGCAGCGCGCTTCTTAGTTGTATTAGATCCATTCGCTGCTGAAGATTATAAAAACGCCGGATGGCAGCCAGCCCATAGCTTGCTCGGTCTAGCTTCCGGGGGAGTCTTTGGCGTAGGCCTTGGCGGCAGCCGTCAAAAGTGGGGAAACCTTGCTGAAGCACATACCGACTTTATCTTTGCAGTCATCGGCGAAGAGCTAGGTCTACTAGGAACCCTTGCGGTACTTGCACTACTTGCCGCGTTGATCTTTTCGATCTTTAAAATTTCATTGCGCTGTAAAGATCCGATGTCACGTTATGTTGGCGCCGGAATCGGTTGCTGGATCGCAGTGCAGACGATTCTTAACGTTGGCTCTGCAACCAGCATGCTGCCCGTTGTTGGAGTAACGCTTCCCTTTGTTTCATATGGTGGATCGGCGCTTATTTCACTTTATCTCGGCCTTGGTTATGTATTTGGAAGCGCGCTGCGCGATCCAGAAGTTAAAGGTGAACTACATAAGGCGATAGAACGGCGTAGATTACGCACATCATGAAGATCGTTCTTGCAGGTGGCGGTACCGCCGGCCATATTGAACCGGCGCTGGCAGTGGCGCGGGCCTGGCGCTCAGATCACCCAAAAGATCAGCTTGAATTTCTAGGAACTTCTTCAGGTTTAGAAAACCAACTAGTACCTGCCGCCGGATTTAAACTCTCACATATTCCAAAGGTAATAATTCCTCGCAAATTTTCACTCTCGCTATTTGTTGCACCAACCACGCTAACTGAGGCCTTCCTTCAAG
>JAXITH010000141.1:0-3114 GCA_034680185.1 Candidatus Planktophila sp. | reverse complement strand
CTGCTAACGAAGCGGTGCGTCATGTGGCGCAGGAATATGGCGGAATTGCGGGCGGCCACATCGGTGACTTAATTAGCGCACCGTTTACCGCCCACTTCGTTGGTGGTTGCGTAATCGGCGCAGATGACAAGTCTGGAGTAATTGATCCGTATCACCGGGTTTATAACTATCCAACTTTGCATGTAGTTGATGGTTCATCAATCACCGCGAACTTAGGCGTTAATCCTTCTCTAACTATTACCGCGCAAGCAGAGCGCGCTATGTCGCTCTGGCCAAATAAGGGCGAAGCAGATCAACGTCCCGAACAAGGCGCTGCATACAAGTATCTTGCTCCAATACGACCAAACAACCCAGTGGTCCCAGCAAGCGCTTATGGCGCTCTAAAGTAAATCTACGGCGGAGGCGAAATGAAAAAGTGGGCTTTAGTAACTGGTGCAACTGCCGGAATTGGCGAAAGCTTTACACGTTTACTTGCGGCACAAGGATTTAACTTGGTTTTGGTTGCGCGAGATGAAGCTCGCTTGCACGATCGCGCTCAAGGTTTGATGGATAAGTTCGGTGCCGAATCAGTAGTGATAGTTGCCGACCTGGCAACTGAATCAGGATGTGCCAAAGTTGAAGAATTTATTAAAGCTAACGAGATTGAAGTTCTGATCAATAATGCTGGCTTTGGAATCAATAAGGCCTTCACGATGAGCGATTTAGCTAAGGAAGAAGAAGTTCTAAAAGTGTTGGTAAGAACTCCAATGCGTTTGATGCATGTTGTACTTCCTGGGATGAAAGGACGTAATTCCGGAACGGTAATCAACGTTTCATCCGTGGCAAGTTTTATCGCAGGTGGTGCATACAGCGCATCAAAGGTTTACCTAACCGTCTTAAGCGAATCACTTCACACCGAACTTTCCGCAACAAATGTAAAAGTTTCAGCGCTCTGTCCTGGATTTACTCGTACCGAGTTTCATCAACGCGGTCGCATGAAGATGTCGGGCTTGCCAGAATTTATGTGGCTCAACTCAGATCGCTTAGTTGCCAAAGCCTGGAAAGATGCGCAGGCAGGTAAACCGGTCTCGATTCCGGGTTGGCAGTACAAGCTCTTGGTTGGATTCATTTCTCTGGTGCCAAGATCGCTGGTACGTCGAGTTGGAATGAATTTACGCGTTAAGCAGCGCTAATTCACATGCTTTTCTCTGCCTGCATCCCCTAGTTCAGCCCGCTGGTTGGCTAACATAGCCCCATCATCAATGGAGGTTTTTCATGTTTCGTAAGGCCATCGTCGTAGCTGGAGCAGCTGCACTAGTACTCGCATCAATGACTGCAGTACCAGCTAGCGCCGCAACCAAGGTAAGCAATGGTGTTGCATGTAAAAAGGCAGGCCAAACTACAAAGGTAAGCGGTTCTTCTTACCGCTGCGCAAAGAACCCATTGGTAAAGAATTCAAAGCTAACTTGGCTTTCACTTGATTGCCTCAACACAGCAAATACTTACGTCAAGGCTGTTGCTAACTTGCCAAAGATCAAGGCTGCAACCGATGCAACTATCGCAAAGCTTGATGAAGATATCGTTGCTCAGGCAATTGAAGTTGAAAAAGCAAATAAGTTGATCCCTGAATATCAGGCGAAGATTGCAACTATCAACGCTGCACTTACAACTTTGAAGGCAGATACTGCAAACCTTGCTAAGAACAAGGCGACAATCGATAAGTACTCAGCTGCAGTAAAGAGCTACGAAGCAGCGATTAAGGCTTACGGAACTGTTGGTAAGCAGACCGATCGCAGCGAAAAGGCGAAGGAACAAGCACTTAGCCAATACGAGAGTTCAAAGACCGATATTGAGACCACACTTGGTATGGCCAAGTTGATCTGCAGCAAGGGCTTCTAACTCTTTAACTAAAGTTTTGACCTTAGGTTAGCCCTATTCGTCTTCTCTAACTCTGCGCTTTAACTTATCGGAGTGCGCACCCATCTAATCTGGAAATGGGGCGCTGCAACCCTTCTTGTAATTCACTTCGCTACTAAGTTGTTGCAAATTGAATCTGGGTTAGCGATCGATTTAGTTTTATTTAATGCCATAGTTCTTGCAGCGATTTTTTCGCTGATTCGCGCGCCGATGCACAGTGATCCTTTTGCTATCGCATTTAGCGCGCTGGCTTTTGCAGCATGGGGTATCGGCTCAATCTTTTCAAGCTTTGCCGAATTCTTTACCTTTAGCGGCAACGCAACGCTATTTTCCAATATCGCCTATACCTTCTTCTATCCCTTTGCTTTCTTAGCTATTCCTCGAATCGTCGCGCGAGGACAGAAACTTCGTGCTCTGGAGCTGTTAGATGCAGCGATTTTCGGGTTAGGGCTAAGTTCAATTGTTACTGCGTTAATACTGATCAGATTTATCGAGAACATCCCTGGAGATAACGCGAGTGCTTTCTTTGCGGTGATGTACCCCGTTTGCGATATCGCGCTAATCGTTATTGCAATTGTAAGCGCAACAGTTTCAGGGGTATCCAAGAGATCGCTAACGCTGATCGCAGGGGTACTCGTCTTTGCTTTTAGCGATTTCTATTTTCTCTATGTGCAGATAAATGGAGTTTATGAATTTGGGCAGATCAGCGATGATGGTTGGTTGGCGGGAATCGTTGTAATTTCACTTTCCCTTTGGTCGGCTCCGAATAAGGAGAATTCAGATACCCAAATCCATCCCGCTTTGATTGCGGTATCGATCTTTATTAGTCCAGCGCTACTTTCTGCTATCGCGCTACGGCCTGAGTACTTCCCGATATATGTTGTTATTCCTACGATCGCAACGCTCTTCTTAGCTTTTATTCGAATGACTCTTGTTATCAGGCAGGCAAGTAATTTAGGTGAAGAGAAGATTCTGGCGCGCACCGATGAATTAACTGGACTACCAAATCGACGACGACTAATTGCAGAAATTAACTCGTTAAGCGGAGTTGAAGGAGCGCTGATGTTATTAGATCTTGATGGATTTAAACCCGTGAACGATCAATACGGACATGAGATGGGAGACCAGATTCTGCGCCAAGTGGCAACGCGTTTTAGCCGCACGCTTCCAACAGGTTCGGTTTTAGCAAGACTTGGTGGAGATGAATTTGGAGTGATT
>JAXITH010000140.1:0-3117 GCA_034680185.1 Candidatus Planktophila sp. | reverse complement strand
GCTGGTGCGGTTATCAGCCAAGTTCCATCGGGCGGCGCACCGTTACCAAAGGGCGCAAAGATCGCGCTTACAATTTCTAAGGGATCGCAGTATGTATTTATCCCTAACGTATTCTCACTTACTGAAAATAAAGCTCGCGCTGCGCTAACCGATCTCGAACTTAAAGTCGTTGTAAAGAAGATTGGCGCAAAGAAGGTTAAGGCGGTCACAAATATCGTTCCGAAGGTCGGCACGAAGGTTAAACGTGGCAGTACGGTAACGATCACAGTAGGGTAGGCAAATGCCTAAAACCTCTCCACGTATCGGTGCACATACTCCAACAACGGGAGGAATGGCCAAGCGCTCTATCGCATATGCCGAAACTATCGGCGCCGAAGCGATCCAGGTATTTACCTCAAACCCACGCGGTTGGGCGATGCCAGAGACTAACCACGAGGCAGATGCCCTCTTTCGCGAAAAAGCAACGGCACTTGATTTAGAAGTTTATGTTCACGCACCATTTCTAATTAACTTGGGTTCGCCGACTGAAGGAACATATAAGAACTCACTTGCATCAACTGAGTTTTCGCTAAAGCGCGGCAAGGAAATTGGGGCTCATGGCGTTGTGGTCCACACCGGTTCTGCCGTTAATGAAGATTTCGTCGATAAAGCGTGGAAGCAGATCCATAAAGGAATGATGCCAATTCTTAACGCGCTCACCGATGATGCACCGATGTTGCTCCTTGAACCAACTGCTGGACAAGGCCAATCTCTGGTTAAGCGCTTAGAAGATTTGGAGTACTACTTAAAGGCGTTGGAATACCACCCTAAAGTTGGTATCTGCCTTGATACCTGTCACGTATTTGCTGCAGGACATGACATCGCCAAAAAGGGCGGCATGAAAGAGACTTTGGATTTGCTTGTGGAAGTAGCTGGCGCAGAACGCATTCAATTAATTCACGCCAACGACTCGATGGATGTCTGCGGTGCCCTCAAAGATCGCCATCAAAATATCGGTGATGGTTTTATCGGAGTAGACCCCTTTAAAGAGTTACTTAAACACCCGGCGGTTAAGAACGCTCCTCTAATTTTGGAAACACCTGGCATGGAACCAGAACACGGTAAAGAGGTTGAACTTCTCAAAGGCTTGCGCGGATGAACGCCCGCCATCAACTTCAGTTAAAGCTCGCCCCCTGGGCGCTCTTGGCAGTTTCCGCTGCTTGGGGTGGAGCATTTGTTTTGATGAAGCCTGCGATCGAGCGCCAGGCGGTAAATAGTTTTCTAGCAACGCGCTTTGTGATGGCAGTTCTTGTCATGGTTTTGATTCGCCCAAGTGTTTTGAAGAAACTCAATCGTGAACTGGTAATTAAAGGTTCACTTGCAGGTCTATTCCTAGGTTCGGGTTACATCTTTCAAACCCTCGGCCTTGCTCGCACCGGCGCTGCAATCACTGGATTTGTTACAGGTCTTTACGTTGTACTAACTCCGCTAATTGCGGCAGTTTTCCTCAAAGAACGAATCAAGGCATTCACTTGGTTCTGTGTAGTTTTAGCGACCATCGGTCTGGCACTACTTTCTCTACAAGGATGGTCGGTTGGCGTTGGTGAAGCGCTGGTATTTGTAAGCGCTATCGCTTTTGCAGCTCATATCGTCGCTTTAAGTAAATGGAGTTTCGGGCTTGATGCGTATGCGCTAACAATTGTTCAGTTAAGTATCTGCGCACTATTAACTGGTGTGATATCAATTGGCCAAGGTTATGAAACACCACCAGATGCCGGTGTTTGGGGCGTTGTTATCTTTACCGCGGTAATCTGCACGGCAGTTGCATTCATCGTTCAAACTTGGTCACAGGCACATATGAGCTCAACCAAGGTTGCAGTTATCTTGACCATGGAAGTTGTCTTTGCCGCGCTCTTTGCAGTCGCATTCGGTGGAGAATCGCTTTCACTCCAAGTTTCAATCGGAGGCATCTTGGTTGTAATTGCGATGTATTTGATCGTAATGAAAGAGGCGTGAGAGGCTTAGGCCATGGCCAGCCCAATTGATCTTCGCTCAGATACCGTAACTCGCCCTTCGCAGGCGATGCGCCAGGCAATGGCTAACGCCGAAGTTGGCGATGATGTCTACAGCGATGATCCAACCGTTAACTCACTAGAAGAACGCGTTGCCGCGCTCTTTGGAAAAGAAGCCGGGGTATTTACACCCACTGGTTCGCTAGCCAACCAACTCGCAATTCGTATGTTGGTTGCACCCGGTGAAGAGTTAATTGCTGAAACAAATTCCCATATCGTTCGCGCCGAATTAGGTGCAGCTGCGGTTTTTAGTGGAATTACTACCCGAACTTGGCCAGCCAAGAATGGGCTACTTGTTGCAAAAGATGCTTTGGAAATCGCACGTCCTAATTCTGGCCCTTACTTAGTTTCTACAACAGCGATCGCAGTAGAAAATACCCATAACTTTGGTGGCGGAACGGTGCAACCACTTGAAGAGATAAAGGCGCTACGTAAAGGCGCAGATGAAATCGGCGTTGCCCTGCACTTAGATGGCGCAAGAATTTGGAACGCACACGTTGCCAGCGGCGTTTCATTTAACGAATACGGAAAATACTTCGACACGATCAGCGTCTGTCTATCTAAAGGTTTAGGCGCCCCGATTGGTTCGGTAATGCTCAGCACCAAAGATCGCGTGGCCAAGGCGCGCGTCTGGCGCAAGCGCTACGGAGGTGGAATGCGCCAAGTGGGTTTATTGGCAGGTGCCGCGCATTACGCATTGGATAACAACATCGCTCGCTTATCCGAGGATCACCGACGAGCCAAAGAGTTAGCAGTTGCAATTGCTTCGGTCGATAAATCTTTTGTTGATCCTGCGCTAGTTGAAACAAATATCGTTGGGTTAGATTTAACAAACGCTCCATACACGGCGGCAGAACTCGCAACTCGTTGTCGTGATGCGGGGTTATGGATTAGCGCACTTGGACCAAAGTATGCGCGTTTAGTAACTCATTTAGATTTTGGCGACGAACAATGCGCTGCAGCAATTGAAATTTTAAAGCGCGTTCTCGTGGCGTAATAGCCACTCTTTCTTACTTAAACCATAAGCGTAATTACCGAGGGCTCCCCCAGTTTTAACGATGCGATG
>JAXITH010000139.1:0-3163 GCA_034680185.1 Candidatus Planktophila sp. | reverse complement strand
ATCATCGCAGCCAAGCGTGAAGCCAGGTTGCCGAAGTCATTGGCCAGCTCTGATGTGTAGCGAGCTGACATATCTTCCCAAGAGAAAGATCCGTCGCTGCCGAAAGGAATAGCGCGCAAGAAGTAATAGCGGAAAGCATCTACGCCAAAGTGATCGGTGATATCCGATGGTGCAATTCCGGTGAGCTTGCTCTTGCTCATCTTTTCGCCGCCAACTAGCAACCAACCGTGAGCAAATACTTTCTTAGGAACAGCCAGACCTGCAGCCATCAACATCGCCGGCCAGATAACAGCGTGGAAACGCAAAATATCTTTTCCAACTAGATGAACGTCTGCTGGCCAGGTTTGCGCGAACTTTTTACCACCTTCGGTATCAGGTGCATCTGTAAGTCCGACTGCAGTTGCATAGTTAAGTAGCGCATCGAACCAAACGTAGACAACTTGGTCGGTATCCCAAGGAACCGGAATACCCCAATCAAATGTGGAACGTGAAATTGATAGATCAGAGACGCCACCTTCGAGGAAGGAGACGACTTCATTGCGCGCGCTTTCCGGCTGACATGCATCAGGATTGTTGCGGTAGTGCTCAAGGAGAGGTTCTGCAAATGCAGATAAACGGAAGAACCAGTTATTTTCATTTACAAGTTCAATTGGCTTGCTGTGAATTGGGCAAAGTTTCTGTCCATCGGCATCAATCAAATCTCCAGGCAGCTTAAATTCTTCGCAACCAACGCAGTAAGGGCCTTCATATTTACCGGCGTAGATATGGCCAGCATCTTTAAGTGATTGCAGAAACTTTTGTACGCGCTCTGTGTGGCGCGGTTCAGTGGTGCGGATGAAATCATCGTTAGCGATATTTAACGCAGTCCAATTTGGTTTCCATGCCTCTTGCACCAAGCGATCAACCCAAGCTTGTGGGGCAACGTTATTTTGCTCTGCGGTGCGCATTACTTTCTGACCATGCTCGTCGGTGCCGGTTAAGAACCAGACAGATTCTCCGCGCTGGCGATGCCATCGCGTTAAGACGTCGCCGGCAACGGTTGTATATGCATGGCCGATATGTGGCGCATCATTTACATAGTAAATCGGCGTTGTTAGGTAGAAAGATTTCACGGACGCATCTTATTCGCATCAACTACCGCTGCATAAACGATTCGCTTTGGCAGGTCGAATTCATCGGCCACAGTTGCAATTGCCGCCTTGCGATCCATTCCGGCAGCCTCAAATTCACGGACTCGCGCAACCATCTGATCTGCGGTCACTTCTGCCGTTCCAACTGCCGCTCCGGCAATCACCATGGTGATCTCCCCCAAAATCTCTTTTGAGATAGACCATGCAACTAGTTCGGCGAGAGTTCCGCGAACCGTTTCTTCATCAGTCTTGGTCATTTCGCGACAAATAGCAGATTTGCGATCGCTCCCAAAGACCGCCAAAGCATCCTGCAGCGATTCGGTAATGCGATGTGGCGCTTCGAAGAAAACCATAGTGCGCTCTTCAAAACGTAACGATTCATAAAGTGCCTGACGAGCACCAAGTGCGCGCGGTGCAAAACCTTCAAAGGTAAAACGATCTGTTGCAAGTCCAGATAAGGCAAGGGCCATAACTGGAGCACTTGGTCCAGGAATAACTGTTACCGCTAAATTTTCCGCCATCGCATCGCGCGCTAAACGAAAACCTGGATCGCTAATTGTTGGCATGCCGGCATCTGAAACGACTAGTACGTTCTTGCCAGCGCGTAGTAGCTCAAGAATTTCTTGTGTGCGTTCGGTTTCATTGCCATCAAAGAATGAAATGACTCGACCAGTGAAAGTGACTTCGATATCTGAACATAAACGATGAAAGCGGCGCGAATCTTCGGCGGCGATAATTTCAGCACTAGCGATTGCATCTTTTAGGCGCGGGCTAGCATCACCGGGATTTCCCAGAGGAGTTGCTGCCAACGTGAGCGCCATGGGTACATCCTCTCAGTACGCTAAGCATGTGAAAACCCGCATCGGCGTTGGAGCGATCACTTTGATCGCTTTATTCCTGCGACTTTTCAATCTTGGAACGCCGAAGGGCTTCGTCTTTGATGAGGTTTACTACGTTGATGGCGCACGCGATTTTCTGGCGCACGGTGTTGAGATCACAGGAGATGATCCAGAATTTGTGGTGCATCCACCAATCGGTAAGTGGCTGATTGCAGTTGGAATAAAGCTCTTTGGCGATAACGAATTTGGCTGGCGCTTTATGGGCGCTGTGCTGGGAAGTGCCATGATTGTTCTGATCGCACTCATCGCCCAGCGTTTATTCCGAAATTCATTTCTAACCATTGCGGCAAGTGCACTTATGGCTATGGATGGCCTTGCGCTGGTTCATTCTCGTACTGCGCTACTTGATATCTACCTCTCTTTCTTTATCTTGTTGGCAACTTATCTCTTCTTAGCACGCTGGCATTGGTGGGCCGGTATCGCACTTGGCCTAGCGGTAGCGACAAAGTGGAGCGCACTTTATTTCTTACTTGTATTTGGAGTAGTTGCTTTATACCGTGCCTTCGCCCATCACACCGGTCGCGATTTAGTTAAACTAACACTGAAAACTTTTGTCCAGTACGCACTAATTCCATTCTCGATTTATATAACTTCCTGGACCGGTTGGTTTATAAGTAACCGCGGATGGGCACGAGATTATTCAAATAATTTAATTACCTCATTTATTCACTATCACTCCCAAATGTTGGGCTTTCATACCGGGCTCGTTGAAAAACATTCATATCAAGCAAATCCTTGGAGTTGGTTGATTATGGGAAGACCAACCTCCTTCTTCTACGAAACTCCCAAGAGTTGCGGAACCGATCACTGCTCACAAGAAGTCTTGGCGCTCGGTACTCCAATACTTTGGTGGATCGCAACTATTGCTTTAGCGGTAGTAATTGGGTTCTGGATTAAATCGATCGTTGTTAAACGTTACGAACCGCCGCTTAATGTGATTGTTGCTGGAATTGCCGCAGGTTACTTGCCCTGGTTCTTCTTCCAAAAGCGAACCGTCTTTTCTTTCTATGCGATCGTCTTTGAACCATTCTTGATCTTGGCGATAATTTACTGCGCCTATGTTGCGCTGCTTCACTTTGAAAATAAGAGAAATACCTATGTTGTTATGGGTTTTATTCTCTTTGCGATCTTTAT
>JAXITH010000138.1:0-3205 GCA_034680185.1 Candidatus Planktophila sp. | reverse complement strand
ATACTATGTATTAGATGCTCCAACAATTACTGACGCGCAATTTGATGCGCTGCTCAAGGAGCTACAGGCCCTTGAAGCTAAACACCCCGAACTACTTGCTCCAGATTCTCCTTCGCTAGGCGTTGGCGGGGGATTCTCAACCACCTTTGAACAACACGATCACATCGAAAAGATGATGAGCTTAGATAACGTCTTTGATACCGAAGAGCTAAGCGCATGGTTTGATCGTGTAGAAAAAGAGATCGGCCAGGTTTCCTACCTTTGTGAGTTAAAGGTAGACGGACTAGCAATTAACTTACTCTTTGAAGATGGCCAATTAACTCGTGCGCTGACTCGCGGCAATGGAGTAACTGGTGAAGATGTAACCCTGAACGTTAAAACGATTAAGGGCTTGCCACACGCGCTAAGCGGAAAGAAAGTGCCAACTCGGATTGAAGTCCGCGGTGAAGTCTTCTTTCCACTCGCAGCGTTCCAAGAGTTAAATGATGGTTTGGAAGAATCTGGAAAAGCGCTCTTTGCCAATCCCCGTAACGCCGCCGCAGGTTCACTTCGTCAGAAAGATCCCCGCATCACCGCTTCACGTCCGCTTAGCGTTGTGGTGCACGGGATTGGTGCTCGTGAAGGTCTGACATTTACTGAACAGTCTGCTGCATATGAAACTTTAAAAGGCCTGGGTCTGCCAACTAGCGAACGCTTTAAAGTTTGCGGTTCGCGCGCTGATGTCGAGAAATTCATCGAGTACTACAACGAACACCGCCACGATGTTGAACATGAAATAGATGGCGTAGTAATCAAAGTTGATTCAATTGCAGAACAAGAAAAGTTGGGCTTTACTTCCCGCGCGCCAAAATGGGCGATCGCTTATAAATATCCACCTGAAGAGGTAACCACCAAGTTATTAGATATCAAAGTCAGCGTTGGTCGCACCGGTCGTGTTACGCCATTTGCATTTATGGAGCCGGTAAAAGTTGCTGGTTCAACTGTCACCAATGCGACGCTTCACAATGCGCAAGAGATTGAACGTAAAGGCGTGCTAATCGGCGACGTTGTAATTATTCGCAAAGCTGGAGATGTCATCCCGGAAGTGCTCGGCCCAGTGCTCGATAAGCGCACCGGCAACGAACGCGCCTTTGTGATGCCGACAAAGTGCCCGGATTGCGGGTCGACTTTGCGAGCAATTACCGAAGGCGATGTTGATATTCGCTGCCCAAACACCCAGAGTTGTCCGGCACAGCTACGTGAGCGTATTTATTACATCGGTTCTCGCGCTGCGCTCGATATCGATGTTATGGGTTACGAAGCCGCAAGTGCGCTATTGAGCGGTGAAATTATCGTTGATGAATCAGATCTCTTTGACTTAACGGCAGAAAAGTTAATGCGCTCAGAGTTCTTCACTAAAAAAGATGGCAGCGCTGGCAAGAATATCGAAAAACTTCTTGCTGCTCTAGATACCGCAAAGGTTCGTCCACTTTGGCGAGTAATCGTGGCACTTTCGATTCGCCACGTTGGTCCAACTGCTGCACAAGCTCTGGCAAATACCTTCGGTGATATGCATGCAATTTCGAATGCATCGGCGGAAGAATTAGCCAACATTGATGGAGTAGGCGAAACAATTGCCCAATCGATTACCGAATGGTTTGCCGTTGATTGGCACCGCGAAATTATTAAGAAATGGGAGAAGGCCGGCGTATTGATGCAGGCGCAAGCAACTGCCGATCTGCCACAAACTCTGGCGGGCTTAACCTTTGTTGTTACTGGTGGACTTGAGAATTTCACGCGAGATTCGATCGCCGAAACAATTACCGCCCATGGTGGCAAACCTGCTAGTTCCGTTTCTAAGAAAACTGATTATGTGTTGGTGGGCACAGATCCCGGATCTAAGTTGGCCAAAGCCCAAGAACTTGGCGTAAAAGTCATTGATGAAGCGCGCTTTTTAGAGTTACTCGCGGGGCAGGGGTAGTCTGTACCCATGATCAACTCATCGACTTTGACAAGCATTGCCTCTGAAACCGTACGCGAACTTCCAGCATCTCCAGTGGCTTTCGGCGTCGGAACATTTGTCGTCTTTGTAATCTGTCTCTATCTAGTACTTCGTCTAGATCAATAATTTTTCTCTTTAGGGAAAATTCATTTGGCAAAGATCGCAATCTACGGTGGAACATTTGACCCGATTCATTTAGGTCACCTCCATGTAATTGCTGAGGTAATAAAGCGAGATATCGCAGATCGCATTTTGTTGGTCCCAGCAGGGCAACCACGTCTGCGAGATCAAGAACCGAGCGCAACGGGTGGCGATAGAAGAGCAATGTGCCAAGCAGCGCTCAAGGATTTAGCTCCCGAAATTGCGGCAAGAGTTGAAGTAAATCCAATCGAGATACTTCGTTCAGGCCCGAGTTACAGCATCGATACCATCGAAGCTGTTGCTCAGACTTATCCGGGAGATCAAATTTTGCTAATTCTTGGAACAGATGCATTCTCTAAGATCGAAGAGTGGCATCGCAGTAAAGAATTACAGGATATGGTCGACTTCATAGTCATCGATCGTCCTGACTTTCCAGGTTCGCCGAATTTGGATATCAACGCGCTCAACGTCTCTGCAACTGCAGTACGCGCTGGTGAATTCGAAAACGTTTCACCGCATGTAGCCGCTTATATAAAGGAGCACAATCTCTATGCCAGCAAGTAAGAGCGTAATTGAGTTAACACAAGTTGCTGCCCGCGCCGCCACCGATAAATTTGCCACAGAGATGATCGCAATTGACTTGTCAGATCAGATGGTTCTCTCAGAAGTATTTCTCATCGTAACTGGTGCAAATATTCGCCAAGTTGATGCGATCGCCGATGAAGTAGAAGAGAAACTGCGCTTGCTCGGTGAAAAACCAGCACGTCGTGAAGGAACTGACGAGTGGGTATTGCTTGATTACTCAGATCTAGTTGTACATATCCAAAGCAGCGAACTTCGCCGTTATTACATGCTCGATCGCCTCTGGAATGATTGCCCAATAATTGAACTCGATGTCGTAAAGGAAAATGTGGCCGATGGCAGGTAAGAACAATCGCATTCTTCTCTGGCGCCATGGCCAGACAGATTGGAACGTTGTAAACCGTTTTCAGGGACACTCTGATATCGATTTAAATAGCGTTGGTGTTTACCAAGCAGAGCTCGCGGCACCAATCATCGCCGGCATGGAACCAACTGCAATCT
>JAXITH010000137.1:0-3216 GCA_034680185.1 Candidatus Planktophila sp. | reverse complement strand
GCGAGATGATGGATAAAGTCCGAACCACTCGTAAATTTGTGGGAGATCGACCAATCTGGATTCAAGTCGATGGTGGAATATCCCTGGAAACAATCGAAATTGCATGTGAAGCGGGTGCAGATACCTTCGTCGCTGGCTCTGCGGTCTTTAACTCACCAGATCCATCTGAGATGGTTCAAATGCTGCGACATCGCGCCGAAGCTCTCTAGTAAACTGACTAAATGAAAACCTTCGATCAACTCTTTGAGGAACTATCTGCAAAGGTCGCGCTTCGTGAGCCAGGCTCTGGCACCGTTGCCGCTATCGATGCGGGAGTTCACTCGATAGGAAAGAAGGTTCTTGAGGAGGCAGGCGAAGTTTGGATCGCCTCAGAACATGAGAGCGATGATGCGCTAGCCGAGGAAATTAGCCAGCTTATTTACCACCTTCAGGTATTAATGCTGGCGCGCGGTTTGAAACCGTCCGATATTTATAAGTATCTATAGAAATAAGGCCTAAAAATGTTGAAGATTGCAATTCCAAATAAGGGCTCGCTAGCCGACTCGTCAATCGCAATACTAAAAGAGGCGGGTTACCGCCAGCGTACTGATTCACGCGATCTAGTCTTGATCGATAATGAAAATGGCGTTGAGTTTTATTACCTTCGTCCCCGCGATATCGCTTTATATGTGGGTTCGGGCGAACTTGAAGCAGGTATTACCGGCAGAGATTTGCTTATCGATTCAGGTGCTGCAGCAACTGAGGTTCTAGCACTAGATTTCGGTGGGTCTACATTCCGCTTTGCGGGTCCTGCAGCAACAAGCATGAGTCTTTCGGATATAAACGGTAAGCGCGTGGCAACTGCCTATCCTGGTTTGGTTGCAGACTACTTTGAGAAGAATTCAATCACCGCTGAAGTCGTTCGACTCGATGGCGCGGTTGAAAGCAGCGTTCGCTTGGGAGTTGCAGATCTGATCGCCGATGTTGTTAGTACCGGAAACACCTTGCGCCAAGCAGGTCTTGCCATCTTTGGTGATCCGATCTTGGTCAGCGAAGCGGTGCTCATAACTAGAAACGCTGCGAATCTGCCTGCTGGACTTGAAATCTTGCTACGACGTCTTCAAGGAGTCGTTACCGCAAGACAATATGTTCTTCTTGATTACGATATTCCAAAGGTTAGCGTTGATAAAGCCTGCGCAATCACGCCAGGTCTAGAATCACCGACGATTTCTCCACTGCAGAAAGAAGATTGGGTTGCGGTGCGTGCAATGGTGTTACGTAAAGATACCAATCGGTTAATGGATGAACTTTGGGCGCTCGGTGCGCGCGGAATTCTGGTTACCGATATCCACGCTTGTCGTCTTTAAATCTAAACTTCTTCGACCTCTTCACGAGTGATTCCCATTAGGTAAAGCACTGAATCTAGATAAGGCGCAGAAAGCGAGCTATCCGCAGCTGCCTTCACTGCGGGCTTTGCATTAAAAGCGATACCCATACCAGCGATAGCGATCATATCTAGATCATTTGCACCATCTCCGATAGCGATTGTTTGCTCAAGATCAATATTGTGAGCAGTTGCAAACTCTTTTAAGGCTTCAGCTTTGCCGGCGCGGTCAACAATTGGACCAACCAAGGCGCCGGTTAATTTTCCATCAACTATTTCAAGGTTATTGGCGCGCATATGGTCAATGCCCAGTTTGGAAACTAGGGGTGCGATTACAGGCTCAAATCCACCGGACACCAGAGCGATATGGTGTCCCAATTTATTTAACGTGCGAACCAAAGTTTCGGCGCCAGGTGTAAATGTTATTTCAGATTGAACTTCAACAAGAACGCTCTCTGGTAAACCTTTGAGAAGTGCAACTCGCGCGCGCAAGCTCGACTCGAAATCGAGTTCTCCGCGCATGGCAGATTCGGTAATTTTGGCGATCTCATCTTCAACTCCGGCTTTAGCGCCTAGAAGTTCAATTACTTCCTGTTCTATCAAAGTTGAATCAACATCCATGACAATCAACTTCTTAGCAAAACGCATAAGTCCACCGGGGGAGACTGCGATATCTACACCGTATTCGTTACCGGCTAGGGCCAGAGCAGGACGAAGAGTTGCAATATCGGCACTAGATACCGTCAATTCAATCGCAGTTAAAGGAAAACTAGCTGTGCGATGAATTCGTTCGATATTGCCGCCATTTTCGGCGATTATCGCGGCGATCGACTTGAAAGCTTCAGGCTTTAGCTTCTGAGAAAGCACTACAACGTGAAGTAATGAACGTTTGGCAGCAATTGTTGTGTGATCGCTACTTTCAAAGGCAGTGGCAATATCCACGCCGATCTTCGCGGCACATTCTTCGAGATCTGCTTCTATCGTTTTCGCGTGAGCTGGCGCTAAGGAAAGCAGAACGGTGAGAATAAGACGTCCCCGAATCACAACTTGTTCAATATCTAGGATCGTTACTGCAAAAGGAGAGAGCGTCTCAAAAAGCGCTTCGGTGATGCCAGGGCTATCGACGCCTGATACCAAGATCAGACCGGTGAACTGTTGCTCTACTTCACCGCTCTTTATCTCCATAATGGGAGAAGATTATCGTGAATCACAGGACCTCATGGGGTAATTGAGCGAGATTCATAGCCCTTTACCGCTATCTTTTTCACTTATGAACGCCACAGAAAGTCAGGTTGTCCTTGCTATGCAAGGCGTCTGCGTTACACGTGGCAATAAGCAAATACTCGGACCAATTGATTTTAGAATTATGAGCGGTGAACGTTGGGTTATTTTGGGTCCAAATGGCGCCGGCAAATCAACTCTACTAAATATCCTCGCAACGAGAATTTTTCCAACATCAGGAACTGTTTCGATCCTTGATAAACAGATGGGCAAAGTTGACCTGTCGGAGTTGCGTACCCGCATTGGTATCTGCGCATCTCTTCTGGCTGAAGACATCCCTGATGATGAATTCGTTCGGGATGTTGTTCTCACCGCTGCGTATGCAGTAATCGGACGATGGAACGAGGTTTATGACCTCTGGGATGAATCACGTGCGGTCGCTCTCTTAACGACATTTGGTGTCCGTGATTTTGCTGATCGCCGTTATTACACTCTGAGCGATGGCGAGAAGAAAAGAGTTCAAATCGCTCGCGCTCTTATGGCTGACCCTGAATTGTTATTGCTGGATGAACCTACTGCAGGGTTAGATTTAGGCGGTCGCGAAGATTTGCTACGTCGCTTTGCAGATTTTT
>JAXITH010000136.1:0-3229 GCA_034680185.1 Candidatus Planktophila sp. | reverse complement strand
CTGAACCAAGTGCTTGGCTTAACGTTGCAACCTTTTCAGTGTTTGACTTAATTGCTTCGAAGTTAGCGCCACCGAGTGAAGTTTTTAGTTCAGCAAGTGCTGCCTCAACTTCGGTCTTCTTCTCGGCTGCTTCGCCTTCTGAAAGTTTTTCTGCATTATCTGCAATGAACTTTTCAGTCTGGTAGACAAGTGAGTCTCCGTTGTTGCGGATCTCTGCTTCTTCCTTACGCTGTGCATCTTCCGCCGCGTGAGCTTCAGCATCTGCCATCATGCGATCAATCTCTTCCTTTGAAAGGGATGAGCCGCCGCTGATTGTGACTGATTGTTCTTTGCCAGTTGCAAGATCCTTTGCACCAACGTGAACGATTCCGTTTGCGTCGATGTCGAAGGTAACTTCAACTTGTGGAACTCCGCGTGGAGCTGGAGCGATTCCGGTTAGTTCGAACATGCCGAGCTTCTTGTTGTAAGCAGCCATTTCACGCTCGCCCTGGTAAACCTGGATCTGCACAGCAGGCTGATTGTCATCAGCAGTTGTAAAGATTTCGCTGCGCTTTGTAGGGATTGTTGTGTTGCGCTCGATCATCTTGGTCATAACTCCACCCTTGGTTTCAATACCAAGTGTTAGAGGTGTGACATCGAGAAGGAGAATGTCTTTAACTTCACCCTTAAGAACACCAGCTTGAAGTGATGCACCAACTGCAACAACTTCATCAGGGTTTACGCCCTTATTTGGCTCTTTTCCGCCGGTTAGATCGCGAACTAAATCAACGACCGCTGGCATACGAGTTGAACCGCCAACAAGAACAACGCTCTTGATATTGCCGATCGCGATTCCAGAATCTTTAAGAACTTGCTGGAATGGCTTCTTGCAACGATCTAGAAGTGGCGCTGTAAGTGTTTGGAATTGTGCACGTGTAATTGTTTCGTCAAGGAAGAGTGGATTCTTTTCTGCATCAACGGTGATGTATGGCAAGTTAACTGAAGCTTGCTGTGAAGATGAAAGTTCGATCTTCGCTTTTTCAGCTGCTTCGCGAACGCGCTGCATCGCCATCTTGTCCTTGGTTAAATCAATTCCGTTCTTAGAACCGAATGTTTGTACCAAGTAATCAACGAGCGCTTGATCCCAGTCATCGCCACCGAGGTGGTTATCACCAGCAGTTGCTTTAACTTCAACAACGCCATCGCCGATTTCAAGAAGTGAAACGTCGAATGTTCCGCCACCTAAGTCGAATACGAGAATTGTTTGTTCTTGATCTGCTTTATCAAGACCGTATGCGAGCGCTGCTGCAGTTGGTTCGTTGATAATGCGAAGAACATTAAGGCCTGCAATTTCGCCGGCTTCTTTTGTTGCTTGACGTTCTGCATCAGAGAAGTAAGCAGGAACAGTGATAACTGCATCTGTAACAGTTTCACCTAGGTAAGCCTCAGCATCGCGCTTTAGTTTTTGCAGAATACGTGCAGAAATTTCTTGTGGTGTGTACTTCTTGCCATCGATATCGATAGTCCAGTTAGTACCCATGTGACGCTTAACGGAACGAATTGTGCGTTCAACGTTTGTCACTGACTGACGCTTAGCAACTTCACCGACGAGGACTTCGCCATTTTTTGCGAAGGCGACGATCGATGGGGTTGTGCGAGCGCCTTCTGCGTTTGCGATAACCGTTGGCTCTCCACCTTCGAGTACCGATACGCAGCTATTTGTAGTTCCGAGGTCGATTCCGACTGCTCTAGCCATATGTATTGCTCCTTTTATTCGTCTTAGCTCATCTCAAGCCCGATCTGGGGTTGAGGCTGCTCTAACCTGAGTCCATCCTACTCAAAAGGTTGAGTTGGAGCGACTCAAGGTTGGGGCATCCCGTATAACTCCTTCGCCTGCCCAGATATTCCCGCCCCGCTCGGTAGCCTCGCGTTATGCGTATCGCCTTGGCCTCCCTCTCGTACCTGATCACCGTTGTAGCTCTGGCTCTGTTGACGGTGCGGGTTCGTCAGTTGGTTGGGATTTATCGCAAGGGCCAAGCTGATCCAACGCGCAGCAATGATCGCGGTGCACGTTTTAAAAATATGTTGAAGGAAGTTTTGGGCCACACCAAGATGCTCAACTTCACCGCAACCGGAATCGCACACTGGTTTGTAATGGTTGGTTTCGGTGCGCTCTTTGGAACTCTGGTTACCGCTTATGGGCAAGTTATTAATCCGGATTTCGCTCTGCCGTTAATTGGACATTGGGTTGTTTATGAGTTGTTTGCTGAATTTATCGCGATGGCAACCGGTGTTGGAATTGTTACCTTAATTGGTATTCGCCAAGTTACACGTTTTCGTATGCTCAACCGTTTTCAAGGTTCTGGAATGGGCAAGGCGTACTACGTTGAAGCGACAATCCTTGCGATTGTTTTCTGTGTAATTGCACTTCGCGGACTCGAAGGTGCACTTGCTGGTGAAGAAAGCTGGAACTGGCATTATGCAATTTCTTGGCCGGCAGTTCTTGCCTTTAAAGGTATGAGCGTTGCATCTATTGAAACTGCAATTGTTTGGGTGGCGACAGCAAAGATTGTAATTTCGATGGCTTGGTTCATTGTTATTGCAAGCAACCTGACAATGGGTATTGCTTGGCACCGTTTCCTAGCCTTCTTCAACATTTTCTACAAGCGCAACAGCGATGGCAGCAATTCACTTGGCGCGCTTCCAGAAATGTTGTCACACGGTAAGCCAGTTAACTTTGAAGATCCTGCCGAAGATGATGTCTTTGGTTTAGGTAACCGCGCAGATATTTCTTGGAAGGGTCTGCTCGATATGACCTCCTGTACCGAGTGTGGACGTTGCCAATCGCAATGTCCTGCTTGGCACACAGATAAGCCGCTTTCACCAAAGCTTTTAATTATGGCGATGCGCGATCACGCTATGGCTAAAGTTGTTGAAACAGAGGCACTAGTAGGTGAAAACGCCCCTATTTCACTTGATGTCTTATGGTCTTGTACTTCTTGTGGTGCCTGCGTAAATGAATGTCCGGTTGATATCGAACACGTTGATCACATCGTAAATATGCGCCGCTTCCAAGTATTGGTCGAATCAGAATTTCCATCGGAACTAGGTGGCACATTCCGTAATCTTGAAAAGGCTGGCAACCCGTGGGGTGCCAATAAACAAGATCGCGAAGGTTGGATCGCAGAGTGTGATTTCCCAGTGCGCGTTGTTGAAGGTGTTCTGCCTGATGAAGTCGAATATTTATTCT
>JAXITH010000135.1:0-3278 GCA_034680185.1 Candidatus Planktophila sp. | reverse complement strand
AGATAAAGAGCGCTTCGAAGAGATGGTCTCGCTCTGGAAAGTAAAGCCTGCGCTAGCAGCCCTTATCAACCGTTAGACTTGTACTTATGTCTAAAGTGCTTGCATCTCTCCCTGTCGGCGAAAAAGTCGGTATCGCATTTTCTGGTGGCCTCGATACTTCGGTAGCTGTCGCCTGGATGCGCGATAAGGGTGCAGTTCCATGTACTTACACCGCAGACCTTGGCCAGTACGACGAAACTGATATCGACTCTGTTCCGGTTCGCGCTAAAGAGTATGGCGCTGAGATTTCACGGCTCGTTGATTGCAAAACTTCTTTAGTTGAAGAAGGCCTTGCCGCGATCGCTTGCGGTGCTTTCCATATCCGCTCAGGCGGAAAACAATATTTCAATACAACTCCGCTGGGACGTGCCGTAACTGGCACCTTGTTGGTGCGTGCGATGTTGCAAGACTCAGTTGAAATTTGGGGCGATGGTTCTACCTATAAAGGAAACGACATCGAGCGTTTCTATCGCTACGGTCTTCTCGCAAATCCAAACCTGCGAATCTATAAGCCTTGGCTTGATGCTGACTTTGTTCGCGAACTTGGTGGCCGCAAAGAGATGTCACAGTGGTTGGTAGAACACAACTTCCCATACCGTGACAGCGTTGAAAAGGCTTATTCAACCGATGCCAACATTCTTGGCGCAACTCACGAAGCAAAAGACTTAGAAAACCTAGATGCGTCAATTGAAATAGTTAATCCAATTATGGGAGTTAAGTTCTGGGATTCATCGGTTGCAATTGCTTCTGAAGATGTGAAAATTCAATTTGTTCAAGGTCGCCCAGTTGCAATTAACGGAAAAGATTTCAGCGATGTCGTAGAACTAATGAAAGCCGCAAACGAGATTGGCGGCCGCCACGGTTTGGGAATGGCTGATCAAATCGAAAATCGCATCATTGAAGCCAAGAGCCGTGGAATTTATGAAGCTCCAGGAATGGCGCTGCTATTTATCGCCTACGAGCGTTTACTCAGCGCAATCCACAACGAAGACACCATTGCCAACTATCACGCAGAAGGTCGCCGCTTAGGTCGACTTCTCTATGAAGGTCGCTGGTTAGATCCACAATCACTAATGTTGCGCGAATCGCTGCAACGCTGGGTGGCATCTGCGGTTACAGGCGAAGTCACTATTCGACTTCGCCGCGGCGATGATTTCTCGATTATCAATACAACGGGACCAGCGCTTAGCTACCACCCTGAAAAATTGTCGATGGAGCGCACCGAAAATGCTGCATTTGGACCGGTAGATCGCATCGGGCAACTAACTATGCGCAACTTAGATATTGCCGACACTCGCGCGAAGCTTGAGATGTATCGCGATCAGGGCCAGTTGGGTTCTGGAGAATTTAAGTTAATCCGTGAAATTGGCGAAGGAGAAAAGAAGTGATGAAGAAAGTTTTTGCAGTACTTGCCGTATCAGCCCTATTACTTACCGGATGTGGAGAAAAAGAAGTGACCGCTTCAGCAGATAACTTGCCAACCGTTACAACTAACCAAGGTGAAGCACCAACCATTGGCGCCCCTTCAGGAACTCCTCCAACGACCTTAGAAATCAAGGACATCATCGTTGGTACAGGTGCGGAAGCGTTGTCAACATCGACGATGACAGTTCATTACACGCTAATGACTTGGTCAAATGGTCAACTCATTGAATCTTCATGGAATGGTGGATCACCAGCAACGTTTCCGTTGGCAAATGTGATTGTTGGATGGCAACAAGGTATTCCTGGAATGAAAGTTGGCGGACGACGTTTGCTAGTTATTCCACCTGATCTAGGTTATGGCGCGCAAGGTGGCGGACCTATCGGGCCAAACGAAACCTTGATCTTCGTTGTTGATGCGATCGGCGTTGCTTAAACCGCTATCTCGTTGAAATTGATCTCGCTTGATCAATTATCTTGGCAACGTACAAAGCATCATCGGTGCTCACGGGCATCGCAGATCCAGTTTCTAGCGCCGCTTTAACCTGCAAATAGAACTGCACGTAATCACCCGGAACGCTCTCGTATTCGGTAACTTCGTCACCGCGATGGATAAAAGCTGGGGTGCGGGTATCAACCGACCACTTTCCATTCTCTGGATATAAACCTTGGCGCAAGTAACCTTCCTGCGGATCTAACCCATGAACAACAAGTGAGGCCTTATCGCCAGTGAGTCTGATTCTTGGACCAGGTGAACCCATTACTTCACATGCAGAAAGATATGAATCGATATTGTTTTTATGTTTTAACACCAAATAAGAATCGTCATCGGAAAGTCCGCGGATGGAGCGAACCGATGCATATTGAAGATCACCTTGGCCGAAGAAATCTATAGTTGTTGAGAGCAGGTGGGGCTGTAGATCCAGCAACTTTCCACCACCTTCTGCCGGGGAGAGGCGCTCTCGCCAAGAATCTGGATTTCCTAAGGTGCGGTAGCGTTCAAAGCGCGCCTCGAAGCGGAAGATATTTCCCAAGATTCCATCGGCAATTATCTTCTTGATTGTTAAAGCATCGCTATCCCAACGTCGATTGAAGAATGTAGTTACAGCGACACCTTCGCTCTCGGAAACTTTGATTATTTCCTCGGTCTCTTTCGCATTGAGCGCCATCGGCTTATCTACAACTACCGGAATCTTTACTTTCAGTAATTCAATTGTTTGGGAAGCATGAAAACTATTTGGTGATGCAACGACAACCAAATCTGGGTGAAGATCAATAATTTCCCTGAGAGTTGATGCAATAACTGCGTTCGGAAAATCTTCGGCAACCTGCGCCTTGCGGTTATCACTGGTGAGCATTACTGCCGCTACTTCAAAGCCAGCGCCCTTCAATAGATTGCTATGAAATGTGCGGCCAGCTAGCCCATAACCGATTATCGCTACACGTGGAGTGCTCATAATCCAGAGAGTCTAGCCATGACCGCCAGGTGTATGATCAGCATGTTGTTTTTCGGGGTCGATGTAATTTCGAACCGGCAGTTAAAGTCTGCGACCCGGTCATAGCCAATGACCGGTGGATTGGGTGAAATTCCCGAACCGACGGTTAAAGTCCGGATGAGAGAAAATCAACGTGTAGCTGTCGCACCCTTTACCAAAGTTTTGGTTTGGGTTTAGTGCGTCGGCTGCCACCGCTTTTTCCACCCCGAGATGCGACACCAAATCTCGATCAAGGGTGTTGAAGATGAACCAAGTACTAAGTGCAGACGCTGCGATGGCTCGCGCCATCGAATGTGCGCGCCTTGGTCTTGGAAAAACTTT
>JAXITH010000134.1:0-3282 GCA_034680185.1 Candidatus Planktophila sp. | reverse complement strand
GTCACGCCTTCGCGTTGTGGTTAATGAAGTTCTAACTCGCGAACTTGGCGATAAAACAAATATCGCTGTGATGGTCGATGAATCCCTAGAACTCGCAGACCACCCAGCGCCTGCCGTTGTTATCGAAGCGGCGCCATCTCGTCCCGGCACAGGCCGCGACAGTTCTGAAAGTTCAGTACGTAAGAGCGATGAACCTTCACAATTAAATCCGCGTTACATCTTTGAAACTTTTGTTATCGGTGCATCAAACCGATTCGCACATGCCGCAGCTGTTGCAGTTGCTGAAGCGCCGGCGAAGGCTTACAACCCACTATTTATTTACGGAGAATCAGGTCTCGGCAAAACCCACTTGTTACACGCGATTGGCGCTTATGCCAAAGAGCTTTATGGCAGTGTGCGAGTTCGTTATGTTTCATCTGAAGAGTTCACCAACGACTTTATTAACTCTATCCGCGACGATAAAGCATCGGCTTTCCAGCGCCGTTATCGCGACCTCGATGTTTTGCTAGTCGACGATATTCAATTCTTAGAAAATAAAGAGCGTACTCAAGAAGAGTTCTTCCATACTTTCAATACGCTCTATAACGCTAATAAACAAATAGTTATTTCATCTGACCGCCCGCCTAAGCAATTAACAACTTTGGAAGACCGTCTACGTTCTCGTTTCGAGTGGGGTTTGATTACAGATATTCAACCACCGGAACTTGAAACGCGTATTGCGATTCTCCGTAAAAAAGCTGCGCAAGATAAATTAAATGCACCTGACGATGTTCTCGAATATATAGCAAGCAAGATTTCTACAAATATTCGCGAACTCGAAGGCGCACTTATTCGCGTTACCGCTTTTGCAAGCCTTAACCGCCAAAGCGTTGACTTAGGACTTGCTGAAATTGTTTTAAAGGATTTGATTCCAAGCGGCGCTGGCCCAGAAATTACTGCGCCAACAATCATGGCTCAGACCGCGGCTTACTTCAGTCTTACAATCGATGACCTTTGTGGAACTTCACGTTCTCGCGTATTGGTAAATGCTCGTCAGATTGCGATGTATTTGTGCCGTGAGCTCACCGAGCTTTCACTGCCGAAGATCGGTCAAACATTTGGCGGGCGTGACCACACAACCGTTATGCACGCCGATCGCAAGATCCGCCAGTTGATGGCCGAGCGCCGCTCGATCTATAACCAGGTCACCGAGTTGACCAACCGGATCAAATCTCAAAATAGGGGATAGTTGGTTTGTCCGATTTCCTACCTTTTGGGGTGCTTACCCCCAACTGTGGAGAAGATGTGGACAACTGTGGATTTAAGCGTTAATTCTGTGGTTAAAAAGCTTTAAGTAAGAGGGTTACTCAAGAAAGGGGTGGTTAAGTGCTAGTTAAGCCGGTTGCTACACACAGTTACACCCAACTTATCCACACCTTTCCAACAAGTAAAAACGCCTCTGAGCAGGGCTTTTATAACTTATCCACAGATATCCACTGTGGTTACTACTACTACCTTTATATACAAGAAACCCGCCCCCAAGCGAACCCCACAGGTTTCACCTTTGAAAAAGCTAAGAAAACTCAACTAACTAAAAAGCAATTGGCTGTGAAAGACTTTCAACTAAAGAAAAAGAGGGTTGCGGCGTGAAATTTACTGTTGATCAAGGCGCACTTACAGATGGCGTCAACTGGGTCTCTCGGAGCCTTTCAACCCGACCAATTAAAACTGAACTCCTCGGAATCGTTATCGATGCCACTGGCGACGAAGTTGTCCTATCAGGATCAGATCTTGAAACATCGAGTAAAGCTTTCTTTAAAGCAGATATCTCACAACCTGGAAAAGTTTTAGTTCCCGGAAAGCTGTTAGCAGAAATTTCCCGCTCGCTCCCAAATAAACCAATCACAATCACCTTGGATGGTTCTCGTGTACTTGTTACTTCAGGTTCAGCAAAGTTCACACTTCCAACGCTTTCAATCTCTGAATATCCAAACCTGCCAGAACTTCCAGAAACAACTGGAGTTGTAACAAGTGACACTTTTGCAACTGCTGTTGCTCAAGTTGCAATCGCCGCAGGACGCGACGATTCATTACCAACACTTACTGGCGTGCATATTGAAATTAACGAAGAGACTGTCACTCTTGCCGCAACCGACCGTTACCGTTTAGCAGTTCGCGAATTTAATTGGCAACCAACAGCGCCAGGTGTTTCAACAACAGCGTTGTTGCGCGGTCGCACAATTGCAGATGCCGCTAAATCTTTAACTGGTTCTAAAAACGTTTCATTATCTTTCGCACCTGCAACAAGTAACGATCGCCTTGCAGGATTTTCCGGTGAAGGTAAGTCAATGACATCGCGCATGTTAGATGGCACCTTCCCTCCATACCGCCACTTGTTGCCACAAGAAGTGACCACAACCGCAATCGTTGAAGTTGCTCCATTCTTAGATTCTGTTCGCCGTGTTGCACTCGTAACCGATAAGACAGTTCCACTACGACTCGAGTTTGCAGATAACTCTGTCTCACTCGAAGCTGGAGCCGGCGAAGAAGCACAAGCTACTGAAGCAATCGAAATTTTATTAAACGGCGAACCAATCTCAATCGCTTTCAACCCAGTTTTCTTAGCTGATGGTTTACAAGCCGTCGGAACTTCTTTTGTACAAATTTCATTCACTGGTTCAAACAAACCAGCGATCCTCATGGGCAAATCAGAGCGCGATGGCAAGGTAATCGAGAACTATCGCTACCTATTAATGCCAATGCGCTACGCCTCTTAAGGCGTTTTAAGTGCGCGTTAAAAAACTAGCGCTGACTAATTTCCGCTCTTATAAAAACCTAGAGCTGGAATTGGCTCCTGGCCCAACCACATTCATCGGCAATAACGGTTCCGGCAAAACCAATATCGCTGAAAGTTTGATCTACCTGGCATACCTTTCCTCACACCGCGTCTCACAAAATCTTCCATTGCTACACATCGGGACCGATCAAGCGATCATCCGCGCGGAAATCGAACGCGATGAACGCACTTTGCAAGTAGACCTTGAAATAAATGCCAGTAAAGCAAACCGCGCCCGTTTAAATCAAAACCCCACAAAATCACAACGCGAGATATTGGGCGCCTTACAAGTAATTTACTTCTCGCCCGAAGATTTGGATTTAGTGCGCGGTGAACCAACCCATCGCCGCGATTTCTTAGACAAACTTTTAATTATGCGCAGCCCCCGCCTTGCGGGAGTTATCTCTGATTACGACCGAGTTGTAAAACAACGCAACACTTTGTTAAAAACCCGTGCACCCGAAAAT
>JAXITH010000133.1:0-3291 GCA_034680185.1 Candidatus Planktophila sp. | reverse complement strand
GGTCCGGCTTCACGCCTTTCGATCAATATTGCCTTCTTCGATTCGCGGGTTACTTACTTCACCATAGGTGCGGCGCTCTTGCTATTTATTGCAGCCTTCACCCAGACTATTCGCAGAATACGAAGGGGGCGCCATGAAAAGTAATGAGCTCTTCCGCGCCTCTGGCGTTATGGCGATTGGAACAATCCTTTCTCGTATCACTGGTTTCTTCCGCGCGATCTTGGCTGTTGCTGTGTTGGGCACCGCACTTCTTGCAGACTCGTACAACGTGGCAAACACCATGCCAAATATTCTCTACAACTTATTGGTTGGTGGCGCGCTCACTGCAATATTCGTTCCGCAGTTAGTTAGATCATTTTCTGATGAAGATGGCGGACATGGTTTTGCATCGCGCTTAGTTACAACAATTTCTGGAATTCTTTTGCTGTTGGTTTTAATCGGAATAATTTTTGCTCCTGCGTTGGTAAAACTCTACGCACCTGAATTTTCTACAGAAGGTTTTGAGCGTGAATTTTCTATCGCAGTAGCTTTCACGCGTTACTGCCTTCCGCAGATCTTCTTCCTTGGTCTCTTCACAATGCTCGGCCAAGTAGCCAACGCCCGCGGATCATTTGCCCCGCTTATGTGGGCGCCGATCGCCAATAACCTAGTAGTTATCGTGATTTTTAGCGGTGTTTTATTCCTTCAAGAGAGCGTCTCAATTGAGAATATCTCTGACGCCCAGATTCAACTCTTGGGTTGGGGAACAACTCTCGGCATCGTCGTGCAAGCGCTCATCCTGATTCCGGTCGTTAAGAAATCTGGAATTAAACTCCGCCCAATTTTCGGCGTTGCTGGTTTAGGAAAATCTTTTTCACTTGCTGGTTGGACTCTGGTTTATGTTTTGATCTCACAAATCGGATATCTAATTACAGTAAATGTTGCAACGAGCGCTGCGGTGCGAAGTGCGCAAGCGGGAATAACAACTGGCGTTGGTTTCACGCCATTTACCAGCGCTTACTACATTATGTTGCTGCCATATTCGATTGTTACTATTTCTATTGTTACCGCCTTGCTTCCACACTTATCAAAGCTAGCGATTGAAAAGAACGTTGAAGAGGTTAAGAAGCAGTTGGTTCGCGCTATACGTATGTGCGGCGTTGTAACTGTTCCGAGTTCTATCGCGTTACTGCTATTCGGTTCGCTAATGACTGAAGTTCTCTACTTCGGAATCTCACTCGAAGACTCTCGTTATATTGGCTATGTTTTATCGGCGCTGAGTTTAGGTTTAGTTGCCTTCTCTATAAATCTGGTTTTGATCCGTGGGTTTAACGCATTTGAGGATACGAAAACACAAGTTTTATCTATTTTGATTATCAATATTATTTCTTCAGCGCTCTCATACCTCTTCTTAGCAACGCTAAAGAGTGAGTACGTAACAATCGGTTTAGGCGTGGCCTTTGCAGTTAGTTATATCTTCGGTTTATTCGTAACTATCGCCCTACTTAAGAAGCACACTGGCAAGCTTGAGCTCTCACAATTTGCTGGCCAGCACGCACGCTTGTATTTGGCATCAGCGATTGCGATGGTTCCATTCTTCGCCCTGGCTTACTTCTTAAATTGGATGAATGACGATGCGGCACCGGTTATTGGCGTTGGACGCTTGTTGATCGTCTTGATCGGTAGCGGCGCCGGCTTCTTAATCGTCGCCCACGCACTAAAAATCACTGAAATCACAGCGATGAAGGAGTTTGCAATCTCACTATTGGGCAAGCGCCGTGCTGCCCGCGCAAAATAATCTCGAATGGATACTCTGAGCACATGGTAAGAAATCTTGTAATCGTCGGTTCTGGTCCTGCTGGATATACCGCTGCGATCTATGCAGCGCGTGCGCAATTAGATCCAGTAATTTATGAAGGCTCAGTAACCGCAGGTGGCGCACTTATGAATACCACCGAGGTAGAAAACTTTCCGGGCTTTGTTGATGGTGTGATGGGTCCAGATCTAATGGACAACATGCGCAAGCAGGCTAAGCGTTTCGGTGCAGAGTTAATTACCGACGATGTTGTCGAGATGGATTTATCTGGCGATATCAAAATAATTAAAGATGGTTCCGGAAATACCGTTCAAGCTAAAGCGGTAATCCTGGCAATGGGTTCGGCATATAAGGAAATTGGTTTAGAGAACGAGAAGCGTTTATCTGGACGCGGTGTTTCTTGGTGTGCAACTTGCGACGGATTCTTCTTCCGTGACCAAACTATTGCAGTTGTCGGCGGCGGAGATTCTGCAGTAGAAGAAGCGACGTTCTTAACAAAGTTTGCATCAAAAGTTGTTTTGATCCATCGTCGCGATTCACTTCGCGCATCAAAGATCATGGCCGATCGTGCGCTTTCAAATCCTAAGATCGAAATGCTTTGGAACACTGAAGTAACCGATGTACTTGGTGCGGATAAAGTTGAAGCTCTTGAGCTTCGCAATACAGTTACTGGCGAAACAAGTAAGCGTGACTTCACCGGATTATTTGTTGCTATCGGGCATATTCCGCGCAGCGAACTTGTTACATCTCAAGTAACGTTAAATGAAGAGGGATATGTCTCTGTTGAAGGTCGCTCAACGCGTACCAACCTCAAGGGCGTATTTGCTTGTGGAGATCTTGTCGATTTCACATATCGCCAAGCGATCACCGCCGCAGGTTCAGGCTGTCAGGCAGCGTTGGACGCTGAAAAGTTTCTCTCTCACTAGTACTCTTACAACAACTTAATTTTTATGACATATTTCCAGATATATAAATGAGCAATTAGGAGCCAAAATGAGCGCAGGAAAAGTAACCGCAGCCAATTTCGATGAGGTCGTACTCAAGAGCAGCAAGCCAGTTCTTGTTGATTTCTGGGCTGAGTGGTGTGGTCCTTGCCGCGCAGTTGGTCCAATCCTCGATGAGATCTCAAATGAACACGGCGACAAGCTCACAATCGTGAAGCTAAATACCGATGAAGAATCAGCGATCGCCATCAAGTACGGCGTTACATCGATTCCAATGCTCAACGTTTATGTAAACGGTGAAGTTGTAAAGACAATTATTGGTGCAAAGCCAAAGCCAGCCCTTCTTAAAGAACTCGAAGGCTTCATCTAATCAACTCGTTGGTTTAGATCTCTTATGAAAGAACTATCTCCTGACGAGATTCGTTCTTTTCAACAAGAGCGTGGTTTGCATGTCACTGGTGAGTTAAACGACCAAACTATTCGCGCACTCGAAGAATCGCGTTGGAAGCTTGGTGATCGTTCATTAAATCTCCAACCATCTCCAATGATGCG
>JAXITH010000132.1:0-3293 GCA_034680185.1 Candidatus Planktophila sp. | reverse complement strand
GGCTTTACCCTTGCCTTCGTCGCCCCATTGAGCTCCGAGCAAAACTAACGCTGGCATGGCAAAACCTCTCCGCAGGTGTTAAGGATTATTTATTTACTTCTTGAGTGATGTGCCGGTTGAACGAAGGTCTTCGCAAGCATGTGCAACGCGAGCTGCCATCCCTGCTTCAGCAGCCTTACCCCACGCGCGTGGGTCGTAAGCCTTCTTATTTCCAACTTCGCCATCGATCTTAAGAACGCCGTCGTAGTTCTTGAACATGTGCTCAACAACTGGACGTGTAAATGCGTACTGAGTATCTGTGTCGATGTTCATCTTGATTACGCCGTAATCAAGTGAATCGCGGATCTCTGAAAGTAGTGAGCCTGAACCACCGTGGAATACGAGATCCATTGGCTTGCTTCCTGCGGCAAGGCCCTTCTTTGCAACGACTGCATCTTGAAGAGTCTGCAAAATCTTTGGCTGCAAGACAACGTTGCCTGGCTTGTAAACGCCGTGGACGTTACCGAATGTTGCAGCAACCATGTAGCGACCGCGTTCTCCGAGACCAAGAGTTTCGATGGTCATCAACGCATCTTCAGGTGTTGAGTACAACTTCGCATCGTGCTTTGCTTCAACACCATCTTCTTCGCCACCGACAACGCCGATTTCGATTTCAAGAATTGTGCGAGCTGCAACAGACTTTGTTAGAAGTTCATCTGCAATCTTCATGTTTTCGGTCATATCAACTGCTGAGCCATCCCACATATGTGAGTTAAAGAGTGGCGCTTGCCCGTTCTTGATGCGCTGTGCGCCGATTTCAAGAAGTGGGCGCATGTAGCCATCGAGCTTTTCAGCTGGGCAGTGATCTGTGTGGATTGCAATGTTTACGTTGTAGTTCTTTGCAACAACGTGTGCAAACTCAGCGAGCGCAACTGCGCCATCGACCATGTTCTTAACTGTTGAGCCAGATGCGTATTCCGCACCGCCCCATGAGAATTGGATGATTCCATCTGACTCGGCTTCGGCGAAACCACGAATGGCGGCGATGATGGTTGATGAAGATGAAACGTTGATTGCGGGATATGCGAATGCGCCAGCTTTAGCGCGATCAAGCATTTCTGCGTAAATTTCAGGGGTTGCAATGGCCATGATGACTCCAAATTATCTCGGGGTGTAATCCCTGACCGAGCGCTTCATTGGGCCGAATTCAGGCTTACGCCTAATCCAACCACCTCTGCGGGCGGATGAAAAATCGCCATTCCCTGTATGCGTAGGAAATGGCGATTTTTCGGCCCGGAAGGCAGCCTTTTTACTGATTGACCGACTTCTGCAGGAAGGCGATGAGGCCAGCTAGCAGAGCAGGGCTACTGATGATTTTCAGTAAGAGCGCTAGAAAGGTTGTAAGCATGTTTCTCCATTCTTTAGATGATTTCAAGATTGGGGATCATCCCTTCTTTCATCTCTCTCACATTGCTAAAGCCTTCCCCCTGTTGATATTCACGGGTAACCTGCCGAGTTATGAGCAACGAGACCACTGGCGATTCGATTGAAAATCTCTCCCACGAAAACCGCCACTTTCCGCCCAGCGCTGCCTTTGCAGCACAAGCCAATGCCAAAGCAGATCTTTACGCACGCGCTGAAAAAGATCGTCTGGCTTTCTGGGAAGAACAAGCGCGCGAGTTAACTTGGAATAAAAATTGGGAGACGGTTCTTGAATGGAATCCTCCTTATGCAAAATGGTTTATCGGCGGAAAGATAAATGCGTCTGTAAACGCACTTGATCGTCATGTTGCCGCAGGTCGCGGAGACAGAGTTGCTTTTCATTTTGAAGGTGAACCCGGTGATACCCGCACAATTACTTACGCACAGATGTTGGCTGATGTCAGCAAAGCAGCACATGCTTTAACTGAAATCGGAATCAAGTCAGGTGATCGCGTTGCAATTTATATGCCGATGATTCCTGAAGCAGCGGTTGCGATGTTGGCATGTGCGCGAATTGGCGCAGTGCATTCAGTTGTCTTTGGTGGATTTTCTGCTGACGCTCTACTTTCACGAATTCAAGATGCAGATGCAAAATTGGTAATCACCGCTGATGGTGGATTCCGCAAAGGTGCAGCATTTGCGCTAAAGCCAGCGGTTGATGAAGCGCTAAAAGGTCAACACAACGTTGAAAAAGTTTTAGTCGTAAAGCGCACCGGACAAGAAACTGCGTGGAATTCAGATCGCGATATCTGGTGGCACGAATTTGTTGATGGCCAAAGCAGTGTGCATACGCCGGAATTCTTCGAGAGCGAGCACCCGCTATTTATTCTCTACACCTCTGGCACGACCGCTAAACCAAAGGGAATTTTCCATACAACTGGTGGTTATTTAACGCAGGCCGCTTACACACACCGCGTGGTCTTTGATATCAAACCCGAAAGCGACATTTATTGGTGCACTGCAGATGTTGGCTGGATTACCGGCCATTCATACGTTGTTTACGGACCGCTAATCAATGGTGCAACGCAGGTTATGTACGAAGGAACACCTGATACGCCACATAAAGGACGCATGTTTGAGATCGTTGCAAAGTACGGCGTAACTATTTTGTACACCGCGCCAACTTTGATTCGCACCTGGATGAAATGGGGAGATGAATTTCCAAAGGCGCATAATTTATCTTCACTTCGTTTACTTGGTTCAGTTGGTGAACCAATTAACCCCGAAGCATGGATGTGGTACCGCGAAGTTATCGGTGCAAATAATTGTCCGATAGTTGATACCTGGTGGCAGACCGAAACTGGCGCGATCATGATTTCACCGCTGCCAGGAGTTACTTCAACCAAACCAGGGTCAGCGATGAAAGCGATTCCGGGAATCAGCGCAGTTGTTGTAGATGACAACGCAAACCCTGTACCAAATGGACATGGTGGTTTCTTAATTTTGGATAAGCCTTGGCCATCGATGTTACGTGGCGTTTGGGGCGAAGATGAGCGTTACAAGGAAACTTATTGGTCGCGTTTTGATGGAATTTACTTTGCAGGAGATGGTGCAAAGTTAGATGAAGAAGGTGCGATCTGGTTGATGGGTCGCGTTGACGATGTCATGAATGTTTCCGGGCACCGTATTTCAACAACTGAAGTTGAATCCGCACTTGTTTCACATGAAGCAGTTGCTGAAGCTGCCGTAGTTGGAGCCGCAGATGAGATGACTGGGCAAGGAATCGTTGCCTTCGTTATTTTGCGTGGTGGCATTCCGCATGCAGGTGGCGAAGAACTGGTGAAAGAACTACGTGCGCACGTAACCAAGGAAATTGGGGCTATTGCGCGTCC
>JAXITH010000131.1:0-3302 GCA_034680185.1 Candidatus Planktophila sp. | reverse complement strand
TGAACCACACACCAGCCCGACTTGGAAAACTCGCTGCGTACGTTCGCGATCGCCGTATTCCACTTGAGATGTGCCCATCTTCAAATATTCAAACAGGTGCAGCTGCTAACTTTGCAGATCATCCGATCGGAGATCTCGCCAAGTTACGCTTCCGAGTTACGGTAAATACCGATAACCGTTTGATGTCGGCTACGTCAATGACTCGCGAAATGAATGAGTTGGTCACAGCGTTTAACTGGAGCTTCCTTGATCTACAACGCGTAACTATCAATGCGCTAAAGAGCGCATTCATTCCATTTGAAGAACGTTTAGCGATTATCGATGAGATCGTTAAGCCAGGTTTTGCCAAGATCTCCGCTGAATAAGGTTTAAACCCCGATTGGGTGCCAGACCGTCTTAGCTTCCATAAATGCGTAGATTCGATTCGGAGTCTGCGCATCATCAAAGTGATGGATGCGCTTTAAGTTCTCCGCACCTGCTTCTTTAAGTCCCGCACGCTTCTTCTTTTCGATTCCTGAAATATCCATTCCATCAATATCCATATGCGATGCTGCCCATGGAGCAAGCTCATCATGTGAACCAGTCAAGATATTAATTACGCCATGTGGTAGATCGCTGGTTGCTAACACCTCAGCAAAAGTCATTGCCGGAACAGCAGTTGCTCCAGGAACAAGTGCGATTACGGAGTTTCCAGAGGTAATAACGGGTGCGATGGAATCGATAAAAGCTAAGAAATTATCGCTTGGGGCAACTGCAATTACTCCTTGTGGTTCAGGAATAGTGAAGTTGTAATAAGGGCCAGCAACTGGGTTGGTTGATCCAAAAGCTGCGGCCAATTTATCGCTCCAGCCCGCATACCAAACCCAGCGATCGATCGCCGCTAGAAGTTGGTCGTGGGCTTTCTTTGGAGTTGCGCCAGTTGTTGCCGAAATTTCATTTGCGATCTGATCTGCGCGACCTTCTAGCATCTCCGCGATGCGATAGAGAATCTGTCCGCGATTGTAAGCAGTTGCTTTTGCCCAGCCAGGCTGCGCTGTGCGCGCGGCAACAACGGCATCGCGAAGATCTTTACGTGATGCCAAAGCAGGATTAGCGATGAAGTTTCCTTTTGCATCGGTCACTTCATAGATACGCCCAGACTCGCTACGTGGGAAAGCGCCATTGATATAGAGCTTGTAAGTCTTCTTTACTTCAAGACGTGACATTTACTTTCCCTCCTTCAAGTAAGAAGCAAGGCCATGTTTTCCGCCTTCGCGTCCCCAACCAGATTCTTTATAACCGCCAAATGGTGATGTTGGATCAAATTTGTTGAACGTGTTTGCCCAGATAACGCCGGCACGAAGTTGTTGCGTGGCCCATAAAATTCGAGAACCTTTCTCGCTCCAAACTCCGGCAGATAGTCCAAACGGGGTGTTATTGGCTTTTTCAATCGCCTCTTGTGGAGTGCGGAAGGTGAGAATTGAAAGTACTGGCCCAAAGATCTCTTCGCGTGCAATGCGGTGCGCTTGCGTAACTCCCGTAAAGATAGTTGGAGCAAACCAATAACCTTTATCTGAGAGGTTGCAAGAAGGGCTCCAGCGTTCAGCGCCTTCAGAATCTCCGGCAGCTGATAGCTCGTGAATCTTTGCTAACTGCTCACTTGAGTTAATTGCGCCAAGATCGGTGTTCTTATCTAAAGGATCTCCGACGCGAATCTTTGACATACGAGCCTTTAACTTTTCGGTTATCTCATCCGCGATACCTTCTTGCAGAATTAGTCGAGATCCTGCGCAGCAAACATGTCCTTGGTTAAAGAAAATTCCATTAACGATGCCTTCAACGGTTTCATCAATTGGCGCGTCATCAAAGACGATATTTGCGCCTTTTCCGCCTAATTCGAGCGTAGCTTTCTTATTCGTGCCAGCGATAGCCCGCGCAATCTTCTTGCCGACTTCGGTGGAACCAGTGAATGCAATCTTCTGAATGCCGGCGTGGTTAACAATCGCCGATCCGGTTGAGCCATCACCCGTGACAATGTTTACTACGCCATCTGGAAGTTCGGCTTGCTGACAAACTTCGGCAAATAAAAGCGCGGTAAGTGATGTTGTCTCTGCTGGCTTTAGGACAACGGTATTTCCAGTTGCCAGCGCTGGCGCTACTTTCCATGCCAGCATCAGTAACGGAAAGTTCCATGGAATTATCTGGCCAGCAACGCCGTGAGGTTTCGGTGACTTACCCATGCCGGCATAATCCAATTTATCGGCCCATCCGGCGTGATAAAAGAAGTGCGCAGCAACTAGCGGAATATCGATATCGCGGGTTTCGCGAATTGGCTTACCGTTATCTAAAGTTTCAAGTACGGCAAATTCGCGGGCGCGTTCTTGCAAGATGCGCGCGATGCGATAAAGGTATTTACCGCGCTCCTTGCCAGATAGTTTTGACCAAGTCTTTGTATATGCCTTCTGTGCTGCGATAACAGCCTTATCAACATCGCTGGCGTTGCCGAGTGCGATTTGGCTCAGTACTTCTTCAGTTGCCGGGTTAATTGTTGCAAAGTGGTTGCGCCCATTAACAAACTTGCCATCGATGAAATGCCCATATTTTGGCTTGATGGAAACGATCGAGCGAGACTCGGGTGCTGGTGCGTATTCGAAAGTCATAACAGTTCCTTAGGCGCCTTCTCTTAATCGATCGTTACGTAGTTAGGGCTAGCGTAGTAGCCATCATCCATTTTCATGCGTTGCATCAAAAGATCATTCAAAAGCGCGCTGGCACCGATGCGGAAGAATTCTGGAGTTAACCATTCTGGACCAGCCGTCTCATTCACCAGAACTAGTTGCTTAATCGCATCTTTGGTATTTCTGATACCGCCGGCAGGTTTTACGCCGATTCTTCGATTTGTCATTGCGTAGAAATCGCGCACTGCCTCTAACATCACAAGCACAACTGGGGGAGTAGCAGCGGGAGCCACTTTGCCGGTAGATGTCTTGATGAAATCAGCGCCCGCCAACATGGCTAAATATGAGGCTTTGCGAACGTTGTCATAGGTAACGAGTTCACCGGTTTCGAAGATAACTTTAAGATGTGCACGATCGCCGCAGACTTCGCGGATCTTTACGATCTCATCAAAGACCAGACCAAACTTTCCGGATAAAAATGCGCCACGATCGATGACCATATCAATCTCTGCTGCACCAGCATCGATCGCATCTTGAGTATCTTGAATCTTGACTTCCATTGAGGCGCGACCAGATGGGAATGCAGTTGAAACGGCCGCCACTGGCACATGCTTGCCGCCAATTGAATCTAAATGAGTACGAGCG
>JAXITH010000130.1:0-3323 GCA_034680185.1 Candidatus Planktophila sp. | reverse complement strand
CTTGCGGGCGAACTCGTTCCTGATGCGGTTAACGTAAAGGGCGGAGCAATTCACGAAGAAATTCGCCCATCACTTCCGCTTGTTGAAAAGATGGCACAGATTGCAACTGCAATCGCTGGGGAACTTCCAACCAATCTCGATGTTCATGTGCGCGGAGATATCTCCGAACACGACTCATCAATCTTGGCGATTAGCGCACTGAAAGGCGCACTACTTGCAACTGGTGCTGAAGATGTTACCTATGTAAATGCTCCAGGACTTGCGGCTGCTCGTAATCTGACATCAACTTCAGATACTGATGCAGTTAGCGCGGAATATCGCAGCATGATCTCTTTGCATTGCGCACTTGCCAATGGAAAGTCGATCACTGTTGACGGAACTTTGATGGGAATTCGCAAAGTCGAAAAGATCATTGCAATCGACGGTTTCGATTTAGATCTTCCACCAACCGATAACTTGCTCTTCTTGCGCTATTCAGACCGTCCAGGTGTTGTTGGCGCAGTCGGAAATGCACTTGGCAACGCCGGTATCAACATTGCAGGAATGCAAGTTGCCCGCGCTAGCGCTGGGGGAGAAGCGTTAATGGCTATCACCGTGGATTCACCTGTAACCGATGCGATTGTTTCTACAGTTGCAAAGGAAACCGGAGCCGATCTCGTTCGTTCAGTTACTTTAGTGAATTAGGCGTTGATATAAATATGAAGAATATAAATCTTGCGGTCATTGCCGGTGATGGAATCGGACCTGAAGTTGTGGCTCAAGGGCTACGCGTTCTGGATAAGGTCGCTGCAAAGTACGACGTTAATTTCACTAAGACTGAGTACGACCTCGGTGCTGGTTATTGGCATCGCACTGGAGAAGTTCTCCCAGATTCCGTTCTTTCCGAAATCGCTAAGGCTGATGTCATCTTGCTCGGCGCAGTTGGAGATCCAACCGTTCCAAGTGGAGTTCTAGAACGTGGTTTGCTTCTAAAACTTCGTTTTGCATTCGATCACTACATCAACCTACGTCCGGCAGTCTTGCGCGCAGGAGTAACTGGTCCGCTTGCTACAAAGGCGCCAATTGATTTCATCGTGGTTCGCGAAGGAACTGAAGGTCCATACGTGGGCGCTGGCGGAGTTCTTGCTGAGGGAACCGATGCAGAAATCGCAACTGAAGAATCTTTAAATACCCGCCGCGGTGCGGAGCGAGTAATTCGTGACGCCTTTGCTCGTGCACAAAAGCGTGATCGCAAGAAGCTAACGCTTGTGCACAAGAACAATGTCCTAACTCGTGCTGGCAGCCTATGGACTCGTACTTTCAATGAAGTAGCAAAAGAGTTCCCAGGTGTAACAACTGATTATCTCCATGTAGATGCAGCATCAATGTTCTTCGTTACCAACCCGGAACGTTTTGATGTCGTCGTAACCGATAACTTATTCGGAGATATCTTGACCGATATCGCAGCAGCCATCTGTGGCGGAATCGGACTTGCCGCCTCTGGCAATATCAACCCAACTGGTGCATTCCCATCAATGTTCGAACCTGTACATGGCTCAGCACCAGATATCGCGGGCAAGAACTTAGCTGACCCAACTGCCACTGTTATGTCAGTTGCGATGATGATGGATCACTTAGGTTATGCCGATGCCGCTCGCGAGATCGAAGCTGCAGTCAATGCGGACCTACTTGCTCGTGCAGATAAAAAACGCAGCACTACAGAAATCGGAGATGCGCTTCTCGCGCAACTTTAAAATGAAGATCACACTAAATCCCAACGCTAAAGATGCCGCTACTCGCGATGCCTTGGTTGCCGAAGGCGGATTTGGTAAGTACTACACCGACCACATGGTTATCTGCGAATGGACGCAAGATGGTGGCTGGGCTGAACCAGAGTTAATTCCTTATGGTCCGCTCTCACTTGATCCAGCAACAGCAGTTTTCCATTACGGCCAAGAGATCTTCGAAGGTATGAAGGCTTATCGCCAACCAGATGGCGGCATTGCGCTATTTCGCCCGGAAGCAAATGCTCGTCGTTTTGCAAAGTCTGCAGCGCGTTTGGCGCTTCCAGAAATGCCAGAAGCGCTCTTTTTGGAGACAGTTGAAACTCTTGTAAAGCAAGATGCGGGATGGGTACCAAATAAAGTCGGCGAATCTTTGTATATCCGTCCATTTATGATCGCAACCGAAGTTGGTTTAGGCGTTCGCCCATCAAATAAAGCAACTTACATTCTTATCGCAACGCCAGCAGGCGCTTACTTTGATCCATCTAAAGCGGTATCTGTTTGGATCTCAACCGAATACGTCCGCGCTGCACAAGGCGGAACAGGTGAAGCAAAGTGTGGCGGAAACTATGCGGCTTCCCTTGTTGCGCAAAAAGCGGCGGCAAAAGAAGGCTGCGATCAAGTTGTTTGGATCGATGCCAAAGAGCGCAAGTGGATTGAAGAAATGGGCGGCATGAACCTTTACTTCGTAAAGGGTAAAGGCGCGGATGCAACTGTTATTACTCCAAAGCTAACTGGCACTTTATTGCCAGGTATCACTCGCGATTCAATTCTTTCAGCGGCTAAAGATCTTGGTTACAAGACCGATGAAGTAATGCTCTCTATCGATGATTGGCGCGAAGGCGTTTCTTCTGGCGAGATCACCGAAATATTTGCTTGCGGTACTGCAGCTGTTGTTTCACCAGTCGGACAAGCTAAGAGCGCTATGGGTACTTGGGTTACCGGTGACGGACAACCTGGTGCGATCACCATGCAGATCCGCAATCACTTACTCGCGATTCAGCACGGCACAACCGCTGATGCACACGGTTGGGTCAAGCGAGTTATCTAATGACTATCTCTGATGCTTTCCATATCTACGACACCACTCTGCGCGATGGTGCACAACAAGAGGGCCTAAATCTTTCGGTTCACGACAAGCTAACTATTGCTCGTCATCTCGATGATCTCGGCGTTGGATTTATTGAGGGCGGATGGCCAGGAGCAAACCCAAAGGACACTGAATTCTTCGCACTTGCAAAGAAAGAGTTAAAGCTTAAGAACGCCACCTTTGTGGCATTTGGCGCTACGCGTCGCCCAAATGCAAAGGCTGCCGATGATGTATTGCTTGGAGCTCTTCGTGATAGCGGTGCTCCTGCAGTTACTTTGGTGGCAAAGTCATTTGATCGCCACGTAGATCTTGCGCTTAAGACCACACTTGAAGAAAACCTCGCAATGATCCGCGATTCAGTAACCCATCTTCGCGAAGAAGGTCAACGTGTATTTCTTGATGCTGAGCACTTCTTCGATGGTTATCGCGCCAACCGCGATTACGCTCTTGAAGTAATTCGCGTTGCGATG
>JAXITH010000129.1:0-3343 GCA_034680185.1 Candidatus Planktophila sp. | reverse complement strand
GTTGCAAGTTGTCGGTGAATCAATGATCGATGCTGCAATCTGCGATGGCGATTACGTTGTTATTCGCGAACAAAAGGATTGCAACAACGGAGAAATCGTTGCAGCGATGATCGATGGCGAAGCAACGGTAAAGACTTTCCAGCGCAAGAACGGCCACATCTGGTTACTTCCTGCCAACCCCGCATTCGAGCCAATCAATGGCGATAACTGCGAGATCCTGGGCAAAGTCACCGCCGTCATGCGCAGCGTTCGCTAAATAATTTAACTAAACAGAACAAGCGTTAGCAACCCAAGGGCGATCAGCCCTGCTGAAACAACTATTGAATTGCGTTTACCAATTCGCTGTGGCGCACCACCAATGCCGCTTGCGCGATCTTGATCCATATCTTTAATTACATTTATAAAGTGCGCAGCACTTCCTAGCAACGCTCCCCCGAGCCACATCCATACTGGTGGAGTAACGCCCTTTGATATCGCAATACATGAAGGCAGCGCTGCAAAGGCCAGTGCAAATGGAAACCAAGAGAAGACGTTAAATTTAAAGTAGAAGTTGTATGCAACGCCCATTGAGATTCCAAACATATAAACCAAACCGCCTTTAAACCCAAGCGGGCCAAGTAAATTGGCCACAAATGAGAACGGCACCATGAAGGTAAGCCAGCGCGTTAAATATCTTTGCGAAATAACCCCGGCAACCAAAGGTTTGTTCTGCCGGTTATGTTTTAAATCATCGGCATAGTCATATAGATCATTGCTCCAGCCAACGACTAACTGCCCAGTGAAAACACCAAATGCAATGACATAAGCCGGGCCTTCCCACCAGTAATGCGCAGCGAAGAACCAAGAAATGGTCGTGACAATTAGCGTCGGCCCAAAGTGTGAGGCTTTAAGCAGGCCGCGCAATTTCTTCAAGAATTTACTCTTTGACCAACATCGCCATGAAGTCTTTAACTTCAGTTGCCTCTAAGGCTTTGCGATCCAGGCAAAGATCCAAGATCTTCTTTTGCTGATCAGCGGCAAAGATGCGGTTTAAGTTGATCTTGAACTTCTCAACGAGCAAAGGAATTCCTTCAGCGCGGCGGCGTGCATGGCCCACTGGATATTCGACAACTTCTTCACCAAGAACAGTGCCATCTTTAAATTCGATGGTCATTGCATTAGCGATTGAGCGCTTTGCTGGATCGAAGTAATCAGCGGTGAAGCTTTCATCTTCGCGCAGGTGCATCTTCTCGCGCAGCGCATCAACGCGTGGATCTGATGCAATTGCATCTTCGTAATCACGGGCAGTTAAACGACCAAAGATCAACGGAACCGCAACCATGTATTGGATGCAGTGATCGCGATCAGCTGGGTTATTTAGCGGCCCCTTCTTATCGATGATGCGGATACAAGCTTCGTGGGTGCGGATGCTGATCTTGGCGATGTCATCGCTAGTTTTTCCTGCAGCAACCATTTGCTTATGCATCGTGAAAGCTGCTTCTACCGCTGTCTGTGAATGGAATTCTGCAGGGTAGGAAATCTTAAAGAGCACGTTCTCCATGACATATGAACCGTATGGACGCTGAAACTTAAAATGGTTTCCGCGGAACAAGGTGTCGTAGAAACCCCAAGTCTTGGCAGTTAGCGCTGATGGATAACCCATCTCACCAAGCTTGGCCATAAGTGCAAGGCGCACTGCGCGCGAAGTTGCATCGCCAGCTGCCCAAGATTTACGAGATCCGGCATTTGGGTAATGGCGATATGTGCGAAGTGAATGCCCATCGATCCAAGCAAGTGAGACTGCGTTGAGTGCTTGCTCGCGAGTTAAACCAAGCATCTGTGAAACCACAGCGGTGGATGCGATCTTTACCAAGATCACGTGATCCAGACCAACTTTATTAAATGAATTTTCGAGTGCGATGCAACCTTGAATTTCGTGAGCCTTGATCATCGCAGTCATGACATCGCGCATCGTGAGCTTTTTGCCGGTGCCATATTGCGGATGCTGCGAGATCCAGTCAGCCACAGACAAGATCGCACTTAAGTTATCTGACGGGTGTCCCCATTCGGCGGCCAACCAAGTGTCATTGAAATCTAACCAGCGGATAAGTGCGCCGATATTAAATGCGCCTTGCACTGGATCTAAGCGATAGGCAGTACCCGGAACGCGAACACCATCTTTTACCTGAAGCTCAGGAACAAGTGGTCCAAGCAACTTGGTACATGCTTCGTATTCCAGTGATTCCAAGCCGCAACCAATGGTGTCCATCAAACATGACCACGCGGTTTCATATGCCAGATCAGAGGTAATCTCGTAGTCGAAGACGTAATCGACGATATCTACAATCTCTTTATCGAACTCCTGATTTACGCGGGTGATATTTGCTGACATTACTTATCCTTTTCGCTCTGGAATTGATCTAGCGCTTTTTCAAATTCGTAGTAATTAATTCGCTCGTATAGCTCTTCGCGAGTCTGCATCGAATCGATAACCCCGGCTTGAGTTCCATCGCGGCGAATCGCCTCATAAACGTTCTCTGCCGCCTTGTTCATCGCACGGAATGCGGATAACGGATACAAGATCATTCCAACCCCATTGGCGCCGAGTTCATCGCGAGTAAAGAGCGGCGTTAAACCAAATTCAGTGATATTTGCCAAGATCGGCTTGCCAACAGCGGCGGCAAATTTCTTATAACTCTCCAAATCACGGATCGCCTCAGGGAAGACAAAATCAGCGCCGGCTTCGATATAGGCAAGTGATCTTTCAATAGCAGCATCGATTCCTTCAATCGCAATCGAATCTGTGCGCGCCATGATTCCAAAGTCTTCATCGGTACGTGCATCAACTGCGGCTTTAATGCGATCAACCATTTCGCCCTTGCTTACAATCTCTTTATTTGGGCGATGGCCACAACGCTTTGCCTGAACCTGATCTTCGATATGCATTGCAGCAGTGCCAGCTTTAATAAAATCTTTTACGGTGCGTCCGATATTAAATGCCGATGGCCCAAAACCTGTATCAGCATCAACTAATAGCGGAAGATCGCAAACTCCAGTGATGCGACGAATATCAGTTAAGACATCTTCTAAAGTTGTTATTCCAAGATCAGGAACACCCAGTGAGCCTGCGGCGACTCCGCCACCAGATAAGTAAATGGCGCGGTATCCAGCTCGCTTTGCCAGCAACGCATGATTGGCATTGATCGCGCCAACAATCTGCAACGGCTTCTCTTCTTGCAGCGCTGTCTTAAATTTACTTCCGGCCGATTCTGGCTTCATCTGCGCATTCTAATCAGCGGCCAATTAATTAACTAATCCGAGCGGCTGATTGAGATATATCCACAGCCAAGGAGAAATCTGAATC
>JAXITH010000128.1:0-3354 GCA_034680185.1 Candidatus Planktophila sp. | reverse complement strand
ACCGCAATAACTTTGCTCTATCGCGATAGCGCACCTTTAGTTCCGGCGCTTAAATCAACTTGGTTGGTAATTCACGTTATCGCCGCAATTATTTCCGGTGGAGTTTTCCTCCTCGCCAATGTGATTGCTGGTGCATACCTTTATCTCGATGCTATGGAAAACCGTGGGGGTCGTAAACCTTGGGCCAAACGTTTACCCGAACTTGAATTACTAGATCAACTTTCATATCGTCTAGTTGCATTTGTGTTTCCACTTTGGACCTTCTCGGTTATCGCTGGAGCAATCTGGGCCGAAAGCGCGTGGGGACGTTATTGGGGTTGGGATCCAAAAGAGACTTGGGCCTTTATTACCTGGGTGGCATATGCCGCGTACCTGCATGCGCGCGTGACAATCGGTTGGCGCGGCCGTCGTGCAGCATGGCTCTGCTTATTTGCAGGATCTACATTCTTGTTTAACTACGTTTATGTAAATGTCTGGGGAACCGGAAAGCACACTTACAGCGGGCTTTAATCGCTAATTAAAGTTTACGAAGAAAATCTGGGTCGTCATCTGGAGGCAAGATGCGACGCTTTGGTGGACGTGGACCTTTATTTCCGCGAGTGCGACCAACTACGAGGTAAGCAATTGCGCCAAAGGTTGAGAAGAAAAGAATTATTAATAGCCAAGCCCACTTAGGAAGCTTTTGGATTTGGGTGTCATCTCGTTTTGCGCAATCAATAAATGTGTAAAGGGTTAGCGCCAATGAGGCGATAAGTAAGAGCGCTTGCAATTTGATCATGGGTAAAGTCTAGCGAAAATTAGAGCGCTAAGCCGAGCGCAAAAAGTAAGGCAAAGACCAGTTGTAATTTGCCAGTCTTGGCTAGCGATGGAATTAGCGCCGCCCCAGTAGTTCCCGCCCAAACCGATTTAGCCAACGGTAAGGAAATCGCAAGCGCTAACAAAGTAAGCAGCGTAAACGGCTTAAAGGTAAGTAGCGCAAAAAGGTGAGCTGCGATTAGTAGAGATATATAGAGGATCCGCGCACCTTTGTCGCCTAAGCGAACAGCCATAGTGCGCTTTCCAACAACTTCATCTTGAGCGCGATCTCGCAAATTATTGATCGCCAAGATGGCACAAGCCAAAGAACCCATTGGAATCGAGATAATCAAAATCTCAAGGTTGATCTCCTCGGTCTGTACAAAGTAAGTACCGACAGTTGCGACGATTCCAAAAAATAGAAAGACCGAAATTTCTCCCAAGCCTCGGTAACCGTAAGGATTAGCACCGCCGGTGTAACCCCAAGCTGCGGCGATAGCCAGCGCTCCAACTGCGATCAACCACCAGGATGTTTGAATTGCCAAGGTAAGTCCAGCAAGAGCTGCGATAAAAAAGGAGATGAACGCGGCGTTCTTAACTGATTTTGCAGAAGCCATTCCACTTGCAGTTAAGCGAACCGGACCGACTCGAGAATCATCAGTACCGCGAATTCCATCCGAATAGTCATTTGCGTAATTAACGCCAATTTGAAGTGACAAACTAACTAATAAAGCGAGAGCTGCAGCAAGTGGTTTCCAATTGCTTCCGGCGTAGGCCGTTGCAACCAAGACAGGAGCAACAGCTGCAGGAAGTGTGCGCGGACGTGCACCGATAATCCATTTATTAGCCATGGTTTGCCTCCGTTGCTAACTCTGCAAGTTTGCGACGATCAATTTTGCCCAAAGAGGTTCGGGGGAGTTGGGCTAAATATAAGAAGTTCTTAATCTTTGCCGCTCTAGAAATTTGTGAAGACAGATACTCGTTAATCGCAGATTGTTCAGGCTTAATATCGCCGGCAATTGCTAATTGCAGCGCCTGTCCCCATTGCGAATCTGGAATTGCAAAGGCTGCGCAATCAATTCCCGAAAATGTTGATGAAACAATTCTTTCAACTTCAGCCAGAGAGATATTTTCTCCACCCGAGATAATCAGATCATCGCTTCTACCGGTGACTACCAACTTGCCATCTTCAAGGTGTCCAACATCGGTGGTTACAAAATAACCATTACGAATCTTTTCATCCCAAGATTTTGGATCATTTAGATAGGTTGTCGCTAAAGACTTGCTAGAAATTGCGATTATTCCTAAGTCATCGATTTCAAACTCTGTTCCTTCAAGCGGGATGCCGTCATAGATACATCCACCCGAAGTTTCGGTCATGCCATAAGTCTCGATTACATTGATTCCTGCGTTATTTGAAGCTTCACGCAATTCTAAGGAAAGCGCAGCGCCACCGACTAAAACCGCTTGTGCGGAAATCAAATGTTCCAACAGTTCGCTATCGCCATTCAGTGCGCGAAATAGCTGAGTCGGCACAACTGCTGTGAAATCAGCGAACGGGTATTTGCCAGTAACTTCTCGCGCATCAATTGGCACGGTTCCAAGTTCCATACTTCTGACCAGAACGTTGATGCCCGCGATATGAGTTAACGGCAATAACAGTGACCAGATCTGTCCTGGCTTTGCACCAAGAAATTTATTTGCGCTTTTGGCACTTTCTAAAAGTGCGCTGGCTGATAAACCAACTTCTTTAGCTATCCCAGTTGATCCGCTGGTGTTAACTACTAAAGCAACGCGATCAGGGGCGGCGGCTGCTGAAACTGGGCCAAGGGCTAGAGCCGGGCCATCTCCAACAAGGGCTTTGGCAAGGCGCGCCATTAACTCGGCGATGCTCCACGTGGGATCTATCGCACGAATCTCTCGTTGTGACGTCTGCTCCATTGCACGCGTAGGCTATCGCTCGAAGTCGAAGATGGAGGAATCGTGAGCAAGCCGATCAAGCGTGAATTTGGTAACCGTTCTATCCCTGCGTGGGCAACTGGCGCAGGTGGAGAGAAATTTACAGATATCACCTATCAAGTAGCCGAAGGTATGGCCAAGATCGCGATCAATCGACCAGAAGTGCGCAACGCATTTCGCCCACAAACTATTATTGAATTACAAGAAGCTTTTTCATTAGCGCGCGATAACTCTGAAGTCGGCGTGATCATCTTTACCGGCACTGGCGATGAAGCCTTCTGTTCTGTTGGAGATATCAGCGTGCGTGGAGATGATGGATATCTCGGCGAAGATCCCTTGGCACAAAAAGGTATCGGCCGCTTAAATGTTTTAGATCTACAAATCCAAATTCGTCGCACGCCAAAGCCAGTTGTTGCGATGGTTGCTGGCTGGGCAATTGGTGGCGGACATGTTCTGCACGTTGTCTGCGATTTAACAATTGCTGCCGATAACGCAAAGTTTGGGCAGACCGGCCCAATGGTTGGTTCATTCGATGGTGGTTACGGTTCAGGCCTGCTTGCAGCAAGTGTAGGACAGAAGAAAGCACGCGAGATTTGGTTT
>JAXITH010000127.1:0-3414 GCA_034680185.1 Candidatus Planktophila sp. | reverse complement strand
TTCATCCCAATCAACGAAAGTTACGGAAATTCCTTCAGCGCCAGCGCGAGCGGTGCGGCCGATACGGTGAACGTAGGTCTTTTCATCTTCTGGGCACTGGTAGTTAATTACGTGAGTAATTCCATCGATATCGATTCCGCGTGCGGCAACATCGGTTGCGACCAAGACATCTGATTTTCCGGCTTTAAAATCATTAAGCGCCTTCTCACGCGCGCTTTGTCCAAGATCTCCATGGATAGATGCGGCACGGAAACCACGTTCAAGTAGGTCATCAGAAGTTTTCTGACAAGTGCGCTTGGTGCGACAGAAGACAATGGTTGGGCCGCGGCCATCTGCTTGAAGAATTCGTGCCAACATCTCGATTTTATCGAGAGCGTGCGCACGTAAAACATATTGCTTAATGCGAGATACAACCGCACCTTCATCTTCATTATCTTGAGTACGAATATGAATTGGTTGGTTCATGAAGCGGCGGGCTAGCGCGATGATGTCTCCAGGCATAGTTGCCGAGAAAAGCATGGTTTGTGCGCGGTTTGGCGTGCTTGTAAATATCTTTTCGACATCTGGCAAGAATCCAAGATCGAGCATTTCGTCAGCTTCATCTAATACAACGCGAGAGACTTCCTTTAACTTTAATTGTCCCTGGCGATACAGATCTAGAAGACGACCAGGCGTACCAACAACGATCTCTATTCCTTTTTCAAGCGCTTCGATCTGTGGCTCAAATGCCCGACCGCCGTAAACGGCCAAAGTGCGAATGCCACGATTTCCAGTTAACTCTTCAATATCTTTTGTTACCTGAACACAAAGTTCGCGGGTTGGAACAACAACTAAAACTTGAGGAAGCCCTTTGGCGACGAGCGCATCCCACTCTTTATCAAGCGGAGCAATTACTCGTTCAATTACCGGAATACCAAAAGCTAGAGTTTTTCCAGTGCCGGTCTTTGCCTGCCCAATTACGTCACCATCACCTAGGGCGATTGGTAGAACCATTTCTTGAATTGGGAATGGAGATTTAAATCCATGTTCGGCAAGCGCTGCTTGCGTCTCAGGACGCAAGGGAAGGTCAGCGAAAGTTAACGACACCTTAGAGCGCGCCGAAACCGACGCGACGATCTGTCGCGACGCCGATATCAACAAACCCGATCTTGTCGCCTGCGACGATGATTTCGTGGCCGCGTGAATCCTCAAGAACTAAAGGTGTGCCGGCAGTTAGCGCAGCAGATACAGCGCTCTTTACATCGGCGATAGAAGAATTGGTCTCAAATACTAGCTCTGAAGAAATATTTGCAACGGTGATGCGAACTTGGGTAGTTGCGCCAGAATCGGTCTTCTTTGTACTCATGTGCTTATCCTATCGGCAATTTGATTGCTCACATCTTCACTCTAACTGTGCGTGAAATCTGCAGAAAAGTAGAAAATTAAGAGTTAATTGCTATCCGAGAGAGGGAATCCGGAAATGCCACGCCACATCAAATTCTCGACAAGTTCAACGGCCTGCTGACGAGTTAACTTTCCATCGCGCTCTAGCCAATGTCGGGCGGTTACTTGTGTGTAACCAATTAATCCGACTCCGAGGAGCATCGAGACATCTTTAGGAAGACCGGTGTCATTTGAAATGATGGCACTTACTGCAGCTGCGCAGTCGTAAGTCATTCGATTTAGACGTTCTCGAACCTGAGGTTCAACGCTCATATCGCTTTCAAAGAGCAAGCGGAAAGCTTCGCCCTCATTTTCGATAAATTCAAAATAAGCAACCACAGTAGCGTGGACGCGCTTTGAGTTATCTGGAGTTGAAGAGATCGCCTTTTGAATCTCATAAACAAGAGAATCAATATGTAAATCAAGTACTGCAAGATACAAATCTAATTTTGATGGGAAGTGTTGGTAGAGCACTGGCTTGCTGACATTTGCACGATCTGCGATCTCATCCATTGCCGCTGAGTGGTAACCCGCGGCTGTAAAAACTTCGAGAGCTGCCGTAAGCAAAATTGCACGGCGCTCGTCACGAGGCAAGCGCGCTTTATCGCCTTTTGAGTTTAAATCCGCAGTAGTCATTGCGCATATCGTAGAGGCAAGGACGGTAATTGCGAAAGAGATCTGCAGATGAGAATGATTTGCAGCAAAAAAGTTATCGAATTGGCACTCAGCCTGCGGCTACGGCAGAATAACAACTATGAAAAATGAGCGCGAATCAGTCCCTGCTTTAGTTTCGCCAGGACCTGCATTAACAGTTGATGAAGTTCGCCGCTATAGCCGACATCTCATAATTCCAGATGTGGCCATGACAGGTCAGCAACGCTTAATGAATGCGAAAGTTCTATGTGTTGGCGCGGGCGGACTTGGCTCTCCAGCGCTTATGTATCTTGCGGCAGCGGGAATTGGCACGCTCGGAATTGTCGAATTCGACACCGTCGATGAATCGAATTTACAACGCCAAATTATTCACGGTCAGTCAGATATTGGAAAAAGTAAAGCACAATCTGCAAAAGAGAAGATTTCTGAGATCAATCCATATGTGAAAGTCATTACCCATGAAGTTCGCTTAGATATAACAAATGTAAAAGAGATTTTCTCGCAGTACGACATAATCGTTGACGGTACAGATAATTTTGCAACACGGTATCTAGTAAACGACGCCTGCGTATTGCTTAAGAAGCCATATGTGTGGGGATCGATCTATCGCTTTGATGGCCAGGCAAGTGTTTTCTGGGCAGAGTACGGACCTTGCTATCGCTGTTTATATCCAGAACCACCACCTCCAGGAATGGTTCCAAGCTGCGCCGAAGGTGGCGTACTCGGAGTTCTCTGCGCAACTATTGGTTCAATCCAGACAACTGAGGCGATAAAAGTTATTACCGGAGTTGGCGAACCTTTAATTGGTTCGCTCATGATTTATGACGCACTTGATATGACATTTAGAAAAATCAAAGTTCGCAAAGATCCAAATTGCCCCCTCTGTAGCGAGAATCCAACTCAAACCGAGCTTCTCCCAGATTACGAAGCCTTCTGTGGCGTTCTTTCTGATGCAGCTGAAGTTGCAGTGAAAGACTCAACAATCTCTGTCGCAGATTTAAAGTCAAAGATTGATAACCACGAAGACTTCTATCTGATTGATGTTCGCGAACCTAGCGAATTTGAAATCGTTCGCATCCCTGGCTCACATCTGATTCCAAAGCAAGGCTTCCTGGACGGAACGGTTTTAGCCGATCTTCCACAAGATAAGCCGATCATTTTGAATTGCAAGAGTGGAGTTCGCTCTGCCGAGTGTCTAGCGATACTTAAAGGTGCAGGTTTTGCCGATGCTTCTCACGTCTCTGGCGGAGTAATTGCTTGGGCAAAGCAGATCGATACTTCGCTACCGGTTTATTAATGAAGAGTTCTTACGAGGGCTACCGAGTTCTATTGGTCCAT
>JAXITH010000126.1:0-3447 GCA_034680185.1 Candidatus Planktophila sp. | reverse complement strand
GTTCTAGTTGTTGCAGAACAGGATCAGCCGCGCGATTAGCAAAAGTATCTGAAGGTAGAAGTAAAACTGGAAGACGGTTAGTCGTTGCAACCGCTGCGCCAGTGAGCATATTTGTTGCGCCGGGACCAACAGATGCGGTGCATGCAAAGGTTGCACGACGACGTTTCATGCGCGCAAAGGCAGAAGATTCGTGAACCATTGCTTGCTCGTTACGCGCTTGGAAGTAAGGCATCACATCAGGAGATGTTGTAGAAAGTTGTTTTAACGCTTGGCCGATACCGGCAACGTTGCCATGTCCGAAGATTCCGAAGACGCCCTGGATCGTGCGTTCGCGATGTGCGCCATCGACTGTGTATTGATGCGCCAAGAATTCGACAATTGCTTGTCCAACGCTCATTCTGCGAGTTGTCATCGGTTCCTCTTTCGCTAGCTCTTGTAAGGCAATCTTGGATCTGGTTTTTGGTCTTTCCAACTCTCGCGAATCCACGCATGATGCGGATCATCGGTGATATTCCATTCGCGCAGTGGATCTGGCCCAGCCATCACATTAAAGAAGTACAGATCGTATCCAGCACCTGCAGCTACTGGGCCATGCCAGCCGTGGGGGACCAGCACTAATTCACCAGAACGAACTTCAGCGGTGAGATCGAACTCTCGCTCATCTGATGAATAACCGCGGAAGTAACCAACTGGATCAATTTCACCTGTCGCTACACGACCGCGTTCTAGCGCTGATTCGAAGTAGTAAATCTCTTCTAAATTCGATTCTTTGCCCGGGATATAGCAATCATGTTTGTGGGCAGGTGTTCCTGACCAGTTGCCGGCCGGAACAATTACCTCTACAACCACAAAACGATCAGCATCTAAGTTATCGGGCATTCCGAAGTTATGAACCTGACGAGTCTCGCGTCCTGCGCCACGGATAAATACCGGAACATCTTCACGCAATTTAAGCGAGACAGGCTTTTCATTCTTTGCCGGAGCTTCCCCAACTGCTACCCGCGCATCACCTTTTATTACCACCGAGGTATTAATAGGTATGTACAAGTGATCGGTTGGGCCAGAAAAAACAGAAGCTCGTCCGCGAAGCGTGACAGTTTCGGTCTGATCTTTGTGCGAGTAAGTAACGGTGATATCTGAACCATCTAGAACAAAGATCGTGCGCTCTTGCGAATCCGCTGCGATCTGCAAAGGTTTAGCTGCCGAAACAGTTCCGATGCGGATACCAACATGGTTAATGCCGGCAACTTTAGATTTAGTGGCATCAAAGGCTAAATCCCAGTCAGCGTTAGCTAACTCGCCTTTTTTATAGTGCCACTGATCTGACATCTTGGTGGTTTCTAAACGGCTTAGTTTTGTGGGAAGCCGAGGTTGATTCCACCATGGCTAGGATCAAGCCAACGGCTTGTGATCGCTTTACCGCGAGTAAAGAAGTGAACTCCTTCTTCGCCGTGCGCCTTGGTGTCACCAAATAGTGATTGCTTCCAACCACCGAATGAGTAGTAAGCAACTGGCACAGGAATTGGAACGTTAATTCCGACCATGCCAACTTGAATCTCGTTCTGGAAGCGACGCGCTGCGCCACCATCGTTTGTAAAGATCGCTGTTCCGTTGCCGAATGCACCGCTATTAATAAGTGCAACGCCTTCGTCGTAGGTCTTTACGCGAACAATAGAAAGGACTGGTCCGAAGATTTCATCCTTATAAACACTTGAAGTAGTTGGTACTTGGTCAATGAGGGTTGGCCCAAGCCAGAAACCAGCAGCCTCACCATCGGCCTTTACGCCGCGACCATCGACAACAACCTTTGCACCATCTTTAACTGCAACATCAATATATGAAGCAACCTTGTCGCGGTGTTCTTTAGTAACAAGTGGACCCATATCGCAACCACGGCGACCATCACCGGTGCGAAGCTTGTCCATACGAGTAACGATCTTTTCGATCAAAGCATCTGCCACTGGCTCAACTGCAACGACGACGGAGATCGCCATGCAACGTTCTCCAGCTGAACCAAAGCCCGCGTTAATTGCAGAGTCTGCAACTAGTTCAAGGTCAGCATCTGGCAAGACCAACATATGGTTCTTGGCGCCGCCAAGTGACTGCACGCGCTTTCCAGCCTTTGCACATTCTTCGTAGATATAACGCGCAATAGGAGTAGAACCAACAAATGAAATTGATTCGACATCAGGAGAGTGCAACAAACCGTCTACTGATTCTTTATCGCCATTTAGTACGTTAAATACGCCATCTGGCAGACCGGCTTCCTTCCAGATCTTGGCGATCCAGATTGATGCTGATGGATCTTTTTCAGAAGGCTTCAGTACAACTGTGTTACCGGCCGCGATTGCGATTGGGTAGAACCACATCGGAACCATCGCTGGGAAGTTAAATGGAGAGATGATTCCGACTACGCCGAGCGCCTGACGTGTTGAGTAAACATCCACACCGGTTGAAACGTTTTCAGAGTAATAACCCTTGATAAGTTGTGGCATTCCTGTTGCGAATTCGACTACTTCTTGGCCACGAGTAATTTCACCGAGAGCATCAGATAAAACTTTGCCATGCTCGCTAGTGATGATCTCAGCGAGCTCGCCCTTCTTAGCATTTAGAAGTTCGCGGAATTTAAAGACAATCTGTTGACGCCCGGCAAGTGAAGTCTTTGACCAACCCGGAAATGCCTTCTTCGCAGATGCGATAGCAGCATCGATCTCTGCACCGTTTGCTAGAGCAACGCGCTTTGTTTCGACGCCTAAAGCAGGGTCATAAACAGGAGCCGTGCGACCTGATGTGCTTGGTACTTCTTTATTATCGATCCAGTGTCCAACAGTTGTAGTCATGCCCTCATCATATGACGGCAACCCCAGATTTATAAACGGTGCGAATCTTGATACTGGCCACATCATGCGGCTCGACTACCAGCGGGTTCTGCTCCAGGATCATCAGGTCGGCCTGCATCCCGACCGCAATTTCGCCAAAGCGCTTTTCATTAAAGCCTTGATAAGCAACGCCTGCGGTGTAGAAACTCAAACTCTCTTCCACCGTTATCGCCTCGTGCTTGCTCCAACCTTCAGCCGGCCATTTATCTGGCGACTGGCGATGGGTTGGAACAGCTAACGCCAATAAAGGTAAATAAGAGGTAACCGGCCAATCGCTGCCATAACTAATGCGCGCACCGCTTTGTACCATCGATTTCAATTGATACTGACGATTATTTCGCTCATCACCAATACGCGGTGCAATAAGTTCTTTATTCATCGGATCCAAGTAAGTCCACAGCGGTTGGAAATTGGCAATCACACCAAGGGATGCAAAACGGGCAAGATCAGCTGGATCAATTAACTGCGCATGAGTAATTACCGGACGGCGATCCCATTTGGGATTTACCGCAACCATCTTTTCAATCGTATCTAGCGCCTGACGCACCGCGGCATCGCCGATGGCATG
>JAXITH010000125.1:0-3453 GCA_034680185.1 Candidatus Planktophila sp. | reverse complement strand
GATCCACTGAAGATTTCAGCAGGCTCGCTCATGGCGCGAGATCACGCAACCGGTGAAGTCCTGACCTTCAGAATTCCACGTATTACGGGGGTGGCAACGCTATGACGAGCAAGAATGATGTCGAATACGGCAGACTTAGCCCCATGTTGGCAGCTATCGAGGCGTTGGTGAAATGCGAATCCCCAAGTGAAGATATCGATGCTTGCCGCTCTGTTGTCGCTCTTGCAAGTGATATCGCTACTCGCGTTTTAGGTACACCTGCTCAGATCAAGGAAGTTGAAGGACGTCCAGTCTTCTGGTGGGGCAGCGAACGCCCAAAGGTTCTCGTTCTTGCCCATCTCGATACCGTCTGGCCAATCGGTTCTTTCACACCGCTCTGGAATATCGAAGGTGATGTTCTGCGCGGTCCTGGTGTCTTTGATATGAAGGCCGGCTTTGTGCAAGCGCTCTACGCCTTGAAAGGTATTGAAGGCGAAGTTGCCCTTGTTGCAACAACTGATGAAGAAATTGGAAGTCACAAATCAAAGGCGCTGATCAAAGAACTTTCCGAGAGCGCATCTGCTGTTCTTGTTTTAGAAGCATCACTTGATGGAAAAGTTAAGACTGGTCGCAAGGGAACTGCGATGTACAAGGTAAGCGCTCATGGTTTGGCATCCCATGCTGGACTTGAACCTGAAAAGGGCGTTAACGCAACAGTTGAAATAGCACATTTAATTCTTAAGCTATCCGCACTCGAAGATGCAAGCCACGGAACAACCGTTGTTCCGACTCTGCTTAGCTCTGGAAATAGCGCAAACACTGTTCCAGATTTAGCGGTTCTCGAAATTGATGCTCGTTCGTTCTCGCAAGCAGAACTCGAAAGAGTAGATCAGGCAATTAAATCTTTAACTGCGACAACTGCTGGTGCACGCATTGAAGTAACTGGTGGTTTAAATCGTCCACCGCTGCAACCAGCATCTACTAAAGAACTTTACGAGCGCGCAGAACGCGTTGCCAAAGAGATCGGTATGGCTCCACTTGGTTGCGCAGAAGTTGGCGGAGCAAGTGACGGTAACTTTGCCGCTGCTGCCGGAGCAAAAGTATTAGATGGTTTGGGCGCTGTGGGCGGCGGAGCACATGCTCCAAGCGAATGGCTAAGTTTGAAATCGATCGAAGAACGAAGTGCGCTTCTGCACGCTCTAATAAAGGACTTACTGAAATGAGCGAAGGCCCGCTAATTGTTCAGAGCGATAAAACGCTGCTCTTGGATATCGACCACCCGATGTCGACCGAATGTCGTCGTGCGATTGCCCCCTTCGCAGAACTAGAGCGCTCCCCTGAACATATCCATACTTACCGTTTAACTAACCTCGGTTTATGGAATGCGCGTGCAGCTGGCCACGATGCTGAATTGGTCATCGATACTTTAATTAAATATTCACGCTACGCGGTTCCACATTCTTTACTTGTAGATGTTGCTGAAACGATGTCGCGCTATGGACGTCTTCGTCTTGAGGCAGATCCAGTACATGGATTGATCTTGGTAACTACAGATGTCGGCGTACTTGAAGAAGTAATTCGCGCGAAGAAGATTGCACCTCTGCTTGGCGTTCGCATCGATCCCGAAACAATCGCTGTTCATCCCAGCCAACGTGGCGCGATCAAGCAATCGCTGCTGCGTTTAGGTTGGCCGGCTGAAGATTTTGCTGGTTACGTTGATGGCCAGGCGCATGAAATCGCGCTACGACAAAGTGATTGGAAGATCCGCCCTTATCAAGAGCTCGCTGCAGAAGGATTCTGGCATGGCGGTTCTGGTGTTGTAGTTCTTCCTTGCGGTGCCGGAAAGACAATCGTTGGGGCTGCAGCGATGGCTCACGCCAAGGCGACAACTTTAATTTTGGTAACCAATACAGTTGCTGCACGCCAATGGCGTGAAGAGTTGCTTCGTCGTACAACGTTAAACGAAGATGAGATTGGCGAATACTCTGGCGCGAAGAAAGAGATTCGCCCCGTAACTATTGCTACTTACCAAGTTATGACGAAGAAGAAGAACGGCGTTTACGCACACCTTGATCTATTCGACACCCACGACTGGGGCTTGATCATTTACGACGAAGTGCACTTACTGCCTGCCCCGATCTTCCGCTTTACCGCTGATATTCAATCGCGCCGTCGCTTAGGTCTTACTGCAACGCTCGTCCGCGAAGATGGCATGGAAGGCGAAGTCTTCTCGCTAATTGGGCCAAAGCGCTTTGATGTACCTTGGAAAGAGATTGAAGCGCAGGGATATATCGCACCTGCCGAATGTATTGAAGTACGCGTAAATCTCACTGAAGCAGAACGACTTTCTTACGCCACCGCTGAACCCGAAGAACGTTACCGCTACTGCGCAACCACTCGCACCAAACGTGATGTTGTTGTAGAACTTGTTGGGCTCCATGCCGGTGAGCAAGTACTGGTTATCGGTCAATATATTGATCAATTAGATGATCTCTCTGAAACTTTGGGCGTACCAGTAATTAAGGGTGAAACCCCAATTAAGGAGCGCGAAAAACTCTTCGCTGCTTTCCGTACCGGTGAAATCAACTGCTTAGTTGTTTCTAAAGTCGCCAACTTTTCAGTAGATCTACCTGAAGCAACTATCGCTATTCAGGTTTCCGGCGCATTTGGTTCACGCCAAGAAGAAGCACAACGCTTAGGTCGCATCTTGCGCCCTAAGGCAGATGGTCGTGGCGCGAAGTTTTACTCTGTCGTTTCGCGCGACACCATCGATCAAGATTTTGCGCAGAACCGCCAGCGCTTCCTTGCCGAACAAGGTTATTCATATCGAATTATCGACGCCGCCGATGTCTTTGACGGCAAGATTTAAAACTTGCCTTTGTGTCTTTCAAGGGAAGATCTAAAACGTTCTACATCGACTCTAAAGAAGTCGTGATGCTCGCCATCAATATGAATCACCGGGACTTCATGTCCATAAAGCTTTTCTAACTCTGGGCTACCATCAATCAGCTTTATCTCTAGCTCAAAGTTAAGTTCTTCGGTAAGTCCTGCAAGCGTTGCTTCGGCGTTTTCGCACAAGTGACATCCAGTACGTGAATAAACAGTAACTAGTGGCTTCACTTCTTCTTTTTCTTTGGTGAAGTAAATGCTCGATCGACCAACTCTTGAATAATCAGAGTGGCATCGCCCTTGGCGCGATAAAGATTATCTTCGCCGTTCTTTAATAAAGTCTCTGCCGTTGTCTTCGTTACCGTTCCGACCAAAGGCCCGTACTTCTTTGAGAAAAGCTTGTGAGCGATCTCGCCGATGGAATTTGCTAATTCAATGCGCGCCTCATCAAGAGTTGGTTCAGGGCGAGCGGCGGCGCTATTGAAAACCAGGGTGATTGGTCGCTCAGATTTAATCCGCGCAATTACATCTGTGAAATCTGGTCCGGCGATATCGCCTTGAGACTTGGGGGTCATGGCGACATTC
>JAXITH010000124.1:0-3545 GCA_034680185.1 Candidatus Planktophila sp. | reverse complement strand
GCGCTCTGCAAGGTAAGGATAAGAAAGAGACGCTGGCGAAATATGGCGAAGAACAATTCAAACTTTGGCGCCGTTCATACGACGTTCCACCTCCACCAATTGATGCCAACGATCCTTATAGCCAGGCAAACGATGCGCGTTACGCTGATTTAGGCGCAGAACTTCCTGCAACCGAGTGCTTGAAAGATGTTGTCGCTCGCATGATGCCTTATTGGCAAGAATCGATCATTCCTGATCTAAAGGCTGGAAAGCGTGTACTTGTTACTGCTCACGGCAACTCACTTCGCGCACTTGTTATGCACCTTGATGGAATTTCCGAATCAGATATTGCAGAGTTGAATATTCCTACCGGAATTCCACTGCTCTATAACTTGGATGCAAACTTTAAGCCGGTTAAAAAAGGCGGAGAGTACTTAGATCCCGAGGCTGCGAAAGCTGCTATTGAAGCGGTAGCGAATCAGGGGAAGAAGTAGCTGCTGGCGCAGCTCCACCTGATGTAACGTTTTTATAATCATCGCGCTTGTCGCGGATGATTACTTCTGCAGTTACAAAACCTGCACGCGCAAAGCCAAGTGATAACTTCACGTGGCGGCCGGCGATAGGTGAAACTCCGTAAAAGACCGCTTTAGCGTTTGCAGAATCGCCTTCAAAAATTATTGGTTGGTTCTTCTTGAGCGCAGTCTCGCCAGTGAAAACTGCTTGGTTTGGACCAACAGCAACTCCGAGCAATTTATCTTCGGTATCGCCGTTATTGATAACCGTTCCAACAAGAACAGCATCGCCAGTTTCGGTAGCAACTAAAAGTAGGTTTAAAACTTTAATATCAACGCCGTTATCTTTAACAGATAGTTCAACGCCATCAGTGACTTGCTTGATCATGCGAGTAGGAGCATCTTGTCCTGGTCCACATGCAGTAAGTGTTAACGCAAGTGCGATAGCAATAAATGGCGCGAGTACTTTTTTAGTGCTTGGCATAGGGCACATTCTCTCATGCGTTTAAAGTGGTTATTCCCCTTATTTCATGGGGTTTTCCGACCCGAAAATGGCTGGTAGAATTGGTCGTCTAGCGAAGGGCAACACATGACATTTAAGGTCGGCGAAACCGTTGTTTATCCCCATCACGGAGCAGCTCTTATCGAAGCGATTGAAACTCGCATCATCAAGGGCGAAGAACGTACCTACCTAGTCTTGAAAGTTGCACAAGGAGATCTCACAGTCCGCGTTCCTGCAGATAACGTAGATCTAGTCGGAGTCCGCGATGTTGTCGACAGCGCCGGCCTTGATCGCGTATTTAACGTACTTCGCCAGCCTTACACCGAAGAGCCAACAAACTGGTCACGTCGTTACAAGGCAAACCTCGAAAAACTTGCATCAGGAGATGTCATTAAGGTCGCAGAAGTTGTTCGCGATCTTTACCGTCGCGATCTCGATCGTGGTCTCTCTGCTGGTGAAAAGCGCATGCTCGCCAAGGCGAAGCAGATCCTTATCTCTGAGCTAGCTCTTGCAGAGCGCACAGATGAAGAAAAGGCTGCAGTTCTCCTTGACGAGGTTCTCGCTTCTTAAGTAACAAACTCTTCTCATGATCGCCGCAATTATCGCTGCTGCAGGCAGTGGCGAAAGATTTGGCGCATCTATTCCCAAAGCTCTAATCCAACTCGGTGATCGCACCCTGATTGAGCATGCCGTTTCTTCTATTTCTTCTGTTGCAGATCAAATAATTGTTACCGCACCAAGTGGTTATGAAAGTCAGATTCAGAAGTTGGTCGGTGATGGCGTAACCGTCGTTACGGGTGGAGCTACTCGCTCTGAAAGCGTGCGCATCGGTTTATCCAAAGTTCTTTGCGATGCCGAATATGTTTTGATTCACGATGCTGCGCGGGCACTAGCTTCTCCGGATTTAGCTAAACGCGTTGTTGCATCTCTTAAGAACGGTGACGTTGCCGTTATTCCAGGTCTTGCTCAAACCGATACGGTAAAAATTGTTGATGAAAACGGAGTTGTTACATCAACTCCCGACCGCGCTGCGATGCGTCGTGTGCAAACTCCCCAAGGATTTACCTACGGACTAATCAATCAAGCACATGCTTCTGCAGGTGAAGCAACTGATGATGCTGCACTCGTCGAATCACTTGGTAAACCAGTTCGCGTGATCGATGGCGAAGAACGCGCAATTAAAATTACAACCCCTGCTGATATGGCAACTGCGCTGCAATTCTTAGGAAAATCAACAAACTTTAAAACAGGTGTTGGCGTTGATGCCCATCACTTCGAAGCCGGTCGTGAACTTTGGCTCGCTGGTTTGTTATGGCCAGATCAAGATGGCGTCGAAGGCCACTCTGATGGCGACGTTGCAGCGCATGCAATTTGCGATGCGCTATTTGCGGCAAGTGGAATTGGTGATCTGGGATCTAACTTCGGTACAAATAAACCTGAATACAAGGGCGCATCTGGAACAACGCTGCTAAAGGAAACTCTCGCTCTTGTTGAAAAGAGCGGATATGTAATTTCGCATGTATCAGTGCAAGTAATAGGCAATCGTCCAAAGATCGGTTCACGTCGCGCCGAAGCAATTGCATCGCTTTCGGCGGCTTTGGGTGGTGCAGAAGTGGCGTTACTTGCAACAACTACCGATGGAATGGGCTTAACCGGTGAAGGCAAGGGCATTGCAGCCATTGCATCTGCGCTGATTTATTCTAAATAAGCCTTGCAAGATAGACTTAGCCAATGAGTTCGCTATCTTTATATGACACGCTAACGCGAACCACATCCCCATTTGTTCCGCTAAAAGCTGGCGAAGTCGGTATCTATCTCTGTGGTGCAACTGTTCAAGCACCCCCACATATCGGCCATGTGCGCTCTGGCGTTAACTTCGACATCTTGCGTCGTTGGTTAACTAAATCTGGTTACAACGTAACTTTTATCCGCAACGTCACTGATATCGATGACAAAATTTTGCATAAGGCTGTGCACGAAAAAGCGCCTTGGTGGGCAGTTGCTATGAAATACGAACGCGCATTCTCTGAAGCCTATGCAGCGCTAAATGTGCAACCACCAACTTACGAACCACGCGCAACTGGTCACGTCACTCAGATGATCGAGTTAATGACACTGCTTATCGAACGTGGTGCCGCATATGCACCGGGCAATGGCGATGTTTATCTAGAAGTTCGCAAACTCGAATCTTATTTAACGCTATCTCGTCAGAAGGTTGATGACCTACAACCAGCTGCTGATGCAGATGAGACTTATAAGAAAGATCCACGTGACTTTGCGCTTTGGAAAGCGGCAAAGCCCGGAGATCCATCTTGGCCAACCCCTTGGGGAGCAGGTCGCCCTGGATGGCACCTCGAATGCTCGGCGATGGCACATGCTTACTTAGGTGAAGCATTTGATATTCACGGCGGCGGACTTGATTTAATCTTCCCGCACCACGAGAACGAGATCGCCCAGTCAGAAGCAGCGGGTTATGCATTTTCAAAGCGCTGGATGCACAACGCTTGGGTTACCGCATCGGGTGAAAAAATGTCTAAATCGCTTGGTAATTC
>JAXITH010000123.1:0-3551 GCA_034680185.1 Candidatus Planktophila sp. | reverse complement strand
GTAAATTAGAAAAAGTTGTTCTTGCGCGAGATCTGAAGATTAACTCAAATCGAGTAATAGATCCACGAAAAATTCTCCGCAACCTAAGTGCAGAATATCCATCTACGTGGATCTTTGCAGTGGATGGCTTAATTGGTGCAACTCCCGAACTATTGCTACGCCTTTCGCGCGGCATGGTTACCTCACGCGTTCTTGCCGGAACAATTAGCAAGACTGGCGATGATGAAAAAGATCTAGCGCTCGCAGCTTCTCTTGCCCGTTCATCGAAGGATCTTGAGGAACACGAGTACGCAGTTAGATCAGTTGCAGATGCACTAGATCCTTTCTGTACATCCACCAACGTTCCAGAGTCCCCATTTGTGCTGCACTTGGCAAACGTTATGCACTTGGCGACCGATGTTACTGGTGCGTTGATCGAAAGCAAGAAGAGCGTTGATGCATTTACCGTTCTCGAGAAGTTGCACCCATCAGCAGCAGTCTGCGGAACGCCAACAGATATAGCGGCAAAGTTGATTACAGATATTGAAGGAATGTCGCGCGGACGCTACGCCGGACCAGTCGGCTGGCTAGATGCGCGCGGAGATGGCGAGCTCGGAATCGCACTTCGCTGTGGGCAGATTAATGAAAACGAAATCCGCATCTTCGCTGGTTGTGGAATCGTTGCGGGATCTAGACCAGAGAAAGAGTTAAGCGAGAGCAATGCAAAATTTGCTCCAATGCGCAGTGCGCTTTCTTAAAGCGACTTCATCTTTTCTGCCAAATCTTTGATTAGATCTGCATTTGCTTCTCGGTTCGGTACATCAAGAACTACAACGCTTAGCCCTTCAACTTTTGACTTCAACTCTTTAACGAGATCGCTAGCGTTATCAATTCGCTTCGAATTAATCCCCATGGAAGATGCAATCGCTGCAGGATCTAAACCATGCGGAGTTCCAAAGACTTCTTCAAATCCATCTACGCCGCGTTGCGAAAGAGTTGAGAAAATTCCACCACCATCGTTATTTACAACAAAGATTTTTAGATTTACTTGGTCGTGGTGAATCAGTCCTGTTAAGTCATGCAAGAAAGCCAAATCACCGAGAACCGCAATGGCTGCACCGTGATGAGTTGCGATACCTGTAGCAGTAGAAATATTTCCATCAATGCCAGCCAGCCCACGATTGGCATAAGTTGTAACGCCACTTCGCGCAGATGCAAAAGCTTCAAGATCTCTGATCGGACGAGATGAGGCGATAAATAAAACGGTTTCGTTGGCGACGTTGGCCCCAATTTCGCGAGCGATGAGCGGTTCAGACCAGTTAGAAATATCTTTTACAACTTTTGCAGTGCGCTCAGAGTATTTTTGCCATTTCGCGATCCATTCAGGATCAGCAGGAGCTACATAGAGCTCTGGCAGATCTGTAAATTTCTTGTCGGCTAAACGATCTGAATCAACTGTTGCGATTCGTGGATCAATTACAAAGCTAGAGCGCGCAGCTTTGATAAGCGCGTTAACGGATCTAGAAAGCGTTGTGCGGCCAATAACGATCACCGTATCTGGCGCTAAATCTTTAGCGATTGTTGTTGAGGTTAGAAATAAACTGGCGTGGGCGTTTGCTTGAGCGAAAGTCAGCGGATCTTCGCTGATTACGGGCCAGCCAAGTGATTCAATAAAATTATTAACTGCCACCACATCAAGTCCGCCGCGATCATGGCCAATCACCAATAAACCGCGTGTGGATTTACTTGCAAGAGTTCCGGCTTTCTTACGATCAAAGACCTTTGGTGGGCTTACCTTCAAACCATCGAGCCAGGATTTGTTATCGTCACCAAGAAGCGGTTCTTCAAATTGCACATTGATATGTACTGGTCCGGTTTGAAGCGCGTTAAGTGGTAACTCAAGTGGATATGCGCTGCCAGAAACATCGGAGAAGTAGCGAACTGCTTTACCGAAGATCCGCGCTTGTTCGGTGGTTTGGTTTGCACCTGTACGGCGAAGTTCGGCGGGACGATCTGCGGTAATTACAAAGAGCGGAATATTGGAATGTGATGCTTCCAGAACTGCCGGGTGGTAATTCGCAACTGCGGTTCCGCTAGTGCAGATAACTGGAACGGGGCGGTTACTGGCTTTTGCTAAACCAAGTGCGTAAAAGGCAGCGGTTCTTTCATCAATGCGGATATGTAACTTAATTAAGCCGCGCTTTTGTGCTGCAACAAGTGCGAGAGATAAAGGTGCGTTGCGAGATCCCGGTGAAATAACGGCATCGGTTATTCCGGCTTCGAGAATTTGGCGAATGATTACGCGAGCGAGGTTAGTTGCTTGATTCACTTAAGTAACTTCCCGACTCTCATTATGCGATTCTTCCACCATTCAAAGCGATCGGGTGACACTTCTAGGCCTTCTAGCTTTGGTGAAACCCGACCCAGTGCGATCTTTCCATCAACAATCGTATGTTCTGCAACATCGCGTGCCAGAAGTGAGCCTGTAGCTAAGCCGCAATCAAAGTTCAGATCGCGAATTGATGCGGCAAGTTCAAGTCCATATTCGATTCCGATTGCACTCTCTAAAGCGCTCGAAACAACGACGGGCAGCCCGTGGTGCTGAGCAATCTCAAGAGATCGTCTAATTCCTCCGAGTGGTTGCACTTTAAGCATCACGATATCTGCAGCATCGGTTAGATCTACTTTGAAAGGATCGGCAGATTTGCGAATGACTTCATCGGCTGCGATGCGTAATGGAATCTTGATTCTGCGCTTTAATTCACGTAGTTCTTCAACTGTTGCACAAGGTTGCTCAACATATTCAAGTTGGCCGATCTCTTCGTAATACGCATAAAGATTAGTGAGAGCTTCATCTACAGACCAGAGTCCGTTGACATCAACGCGGATCGCAGCCTTTGGCGCGTTAGAAAATACTCGAGCAACTCGCATGACATCTTCGGTGAGATTACCTCCCACTTTTACTTTGAAAGTTTTTGCTCCTGAAAATGTGCGCATCAGGGATTCGATCTCTTTTTTATCATTTAGCTCTGGAATAGTTCCATTGACTGCTATTTCGTTTCGGAAACGCTCTGGGCGAGCAACTGTCGCTGCTTCTATTGCGCTAGCTAGCCATGGCGCGCACTCGTTATCGTCGTATTCCAGAAATGGTGAGAACTCTCCCCAGCCTTGCGGGCCTTGCATCAGTGCGACTTCGCGATAAGTCACGCCACGAAAATTGGTGCGCGTAGGAATAGTTATTACACGAAGCGTTGCAAGGAGGTCATCAAGCATAAGTTTTATGGACGTTTAGGGAACTTTCCAAAATCTGGAGCGCGCTTTTCCTTGTAAGCATCGCGGCCTTCTTGGCCCTCTTCGCTTAAGTAAAAGAGCAGCGTGGCATCGCCCGCAAGTTGTTGAATTCCAGCAAGGCCGTCATCAGCTGCATTCATTGAAGATTTAAGTAGGCGAAGTGCAAGTGGGGAATTGCGTAACATCTCGCGGCACCATGAAACAGTTTCAGCTTCTAACTCTTTAATTGGAACAACAGTGTTAACAAGGCCCATGGCGAGCGCTTCTTGCGCATCGTATTG
>JAXITH010000122.1:0-3577 GCA_034680185.1 Candidatus Planktophila sp. | reverse complement strand
TAGCTTCGAACCGATTTAGTTCGATGGCCGATTCAGAGCTACAACGCCTCGTTGAGGTAATGGATCGGCTGCGTTCACCGGGTGGATGCCCGTGGGATGCAGAACAAACCCACGAGTCTTTATTGAAATACTTGCTGGAAGAGTCCTACGAATTTATCGACACCGTAGATTCAAATGACCGCGAAGGTATGCGCGAAGAACTCGGTGATGTTCTATTGCAGGTCTATTTCCATTCCCGTATGGCGCAAGATCATCCAACAGATCCATTTTCGATTGAAGATGTTGCGCGCGGTATCGCAGATAAGTTAATTCGTCGCCACCCCCATGTATTTGAAGGCCTAGAAGTTTCTGGCACTGAAGAGATTATTGAAAACTGGGAAGAGATTAAGGCGAAGGAAAAGGGCCGCACATCAGCACTTGATGGAGTTGCACTTGCACAACCTGCACTGCCGCTAGTTGAAAAACTTCTCTATCGCGCCGAAAAATATAAAGTTCCGGTGGCGCTTAAGAAATATGAAAGTGATCAGCCGGCTACAAATGAGAGCGTTGGTGAGGCGCTAGCTTCAATAATTTCGTGGGCGCGCGATAACGAAATCGACCCAGAAAACGCGCTACGCCTATATGGCCGCCAGATTGCCGAGCAGATTAAGGCCGCTGAGTCACGGTAGTATTGCCCCATACCGTTCAGCGCTGAGCGTGCTAAAAATCTAGTAATTCTTAGGAGATACCCACATGGCAATTATCGACGCAATCGGCGCACGTGAAATTCTTGATTCGCGCGGAAACCCAACTGTTGAAGTTGAAATCGAACTCGAAGATGGCACACAGGCTCGCGCTGCTGTTCCAAGCGGTGCATCAACTGGCGCATTCGAAGCATCAGAACTCCGCGATGGCGATAAGAAGCGTTACCTCGGTAAGGGCGTTCTTAAGGCAATTGATTTTGTAAATAACGAGATCGCTCCAGCGATCGAAGGCTTTGATGCACAAGATCAGCGCCTTATAGATAACGAGATGATCAAGCTAGATGGCACACCAAATAAGTCACGTCTTGGTGCAAATGCGATCCTCGGCGTTTCACTTGCTGTTGCTAAGGCATCTGCAGAATCTGCTGACCTTTCACTATTCCGTTACGTTGGCGGACCAAATGCACACGTGCTTCCAGTTCCAATGATGAACATTCTTAACGGTGGCGCACATGCTGATACCAACGTTGATATCCAAGAATTTATGATCGCTCCAATCGGTGCAGAAACTTTCCGCGAATCACTTCGCTGGGGCGCTGAGATCTATCACGCGCTTAAGGCTGTACTTAAGAAGCGCGGACTTGCTACATCTGTTGGCGATGAAGGTGGCTTTGCTCCAAACCTCGAAAGTAATCGCGCCGCACTTGATTTGATCCTAGAAGCGATCGAAGCTGCAGGATTTAAGCCAGGTAAGGAAATCGCACTTGCGATGGACGTTGCTGCAACTGAATTCCACGACAACGGCAAGTACAAGTTTGAAGGCTCACTTCGCTCATCAGACGAAATGATCGCTTACTACGCAGAACTAGTTGCTTCTTACCCAATCGTTTCAATCGAAGATCCACTAAACGAAGAAGATTGGGCCGGCTGGAAGTCAATGACAACTTCACTCGGTTCAAAGATTCAAATCGTTGGTGATGATCTATTCGTAACAAACCCAGTACGTCTTGCTAAGGGAATCGAAACCGATACTGCAAACGCACTTCTTGTTAAGGTAAATCAGATCGGAACGCTTACTGAAACTCTTGATGCTGTTGATCTTGCGCACCGCGCGAACTACCGCAGCATGATGTCGCACCGTTCAGGTGAAACCGAAGATGTAACTATCGCCGATCTAGCAGTTGCAACTAACTGCGGACAGATTAAGACTGGTGCACCTTCACGTACTGAGCGCGTTGCTAAGTACAACCAACTTCTTCGCATTGAAGAAGAACTCGCAGAAGGCGCTGTTTACGCGGGCCGCGCTGCCTTCCCACGTTTCAAGGGATAGTTAAGGCTTAAAGATGCGACGCGGGCGACGTAGTTATTCTTCACGTCGTCCGTCTCGCCGTCTTTCTTCCAATCGCCGCAGATCACGCGGCAACGCCCGTCCACTCGCACTAATTGCAATCATCTTCGTTTTTACTCTGACTCTCGCACCACCAATTAAGAATTACTTCACACAGCGCGCACAGATCAGCGCACTTAAATCACAAGTAGTCACAGATCGCGCTGCACTCGATGCTGCTCGCGCTGAGTTAGAACTTTGGAAAGATCCTGATTACGTTAAATCACAAGCTCGCGAACGTCTGCACTTTGTCTTGCCCGGTGAACGCCAATACATCGTCACCGGCACTAAAGACGATCCAGCGCTTCCTGATACAACAAAGGTTGTTTCGCAGTTACCTGAAGGCGCACCTTGGTATACCAAGTTGATCGCATCAGTTACCGAATCAGGGCTTTAATAATGAGCGATAAAGCATCACAAAAAGATTTAGATTGCATCGAAGTCCAACTAGGCCGCACGCCTCGCGATGTTCATGCCATCGCCTATCGCTGTCCCTGTGGAAACCCTGCAGTTGTTGAGACTCCACCACGTTTAAGCCATGGCGAACCATTCCCAACTTTCTATTACGCGACCTGCCCACGATTAACTGCAGCTATTTCAACTCTCGAATCAACCGGTTTGATGGCCGAGATGAACGAACGACTTGCTGTTGATGCCGAACTAGCTGGCGCATATGCCGCAGCGCATGATGATTATCTGGCCGCACGCGCTGCGCTAAAAATGGATGTTCCAGAAGTAGAAGGAATCTCTGCAGGCGGTATGCCTAATCGCGTTAAATGCTTGCACTCACTTGTCGCACACTCACTTTCCGCCGGCCCTGGCGTTAATCCACTCGGTGATGAAGCTTTAGCGAAACTTCCTGAATGGTGGAAGAACGAACCATGCGAGTAGCAGCCATCGATTGCGGCACCAATTCAATTCGTTTACTTATTGCAGATATTGAAGGCACTAACTTTCGCGAAGTAACTCGTCTAATGGAAGTTGTCCGTTTAGGACAAGGCGTTGATAAAACCGGTCAGTTCCACCCAGATGCAATCGCACGCACACTTGCCGCAGTTGATATCTATGCCGCAGAAATTGCAAAACGCGGCGTTGAAAAGATTCGATTCTGTGCAACCAGCGCCACCCGCGATGCAACCAACCGCGATCTCTTTATAGAAGGCGTGTTTGAACGCTTGGGTATTCGTCCAGAAGTTATCTCTGGCGATGAAGAAGCCCGCCTTTCATTTATGGGAGCTACTAAAGATTTACCAGCAGCCGATGGCCCATTCCTAGTTGTTGATATTGGTGGGGGATCTACCGAATTTGTTTTCGGAACCGAAACAGTTGAAGCAGCAAAGAGCGTAAACATCGGCTGTGTGCGTATGTCAGAGCGCCACTTCACTGGTGATCTTCCTGATCCCGGCCAAGTAGCAGCAGCAACTGAAGATATCGATGAAGCGATTGCCCAAGCGGCAAAGTTAGTTCCAATCACTACCGCCAAGACCCTTATCGCCGTTGCCGGCAC
>JAXITH010000121.1:0-3606 GCA_034680185.1 Candidatus Planktophila sp. | reverse complement strand
TTCACCAGCATCGGCAATCTGCTCGGGATCATTGCCCTGTGTGTATTTGCGGCGCAAACTGCTCAGGAATACTCACTCGGAACTTTGCGTAACCTCTTAGTTCGCCAACCAGGACGTATCCGTTTGCTCCTCGGAAAACTGGCGTCTATGAAAGCTTTTGCAATGATCATGACTCTGGTCGGCGCAGTGATTTCAATCGGCGTTTCATACGTTCTAGCTGGCACAAAAGATGTCAGCACCACGCTCTGGTTTAACAACGATGGCCGGATCGAAATAGCTAAAACACTTCTAAACGTTTTCATCTCGATTCTTGGCTTCGGCATTATCGGAATGGTTTTAGGAATTCTCTTCCGATCACCGATTAGCTCGATCTCACTCGGTGTTCTTTGGTTGTTAATCGTGGAAAACATTGTCGGAGCTGTTAAATCGAGCACTTTGGAATGGTTACCGGGAAGCCAGTTAGCGACAGTTGCTGCAGGCGGAACAGAAACCATTAGCTATACGCACGCACTTTCGCTTTCTGGGATTTACGTGGGAATCGCATTGCTAATCGCCACTGTGCTCTTTACAAAACGAGATGTAGCCAACTAACGACACTCGCTACCTTCTAACGGAGTTACACAGGATGCTCACTTATTCTGGGGGCTTAACTCTTGGGGGTTTTGTGTCTCATCGCAGAAAAGCGCTGACGTTAGCCGTGATTTTCGGCTTAACGTTGACGGTTACACCTGCCATCGCGGCCACCCCAAAACCAACGCTGGCGCAGATCGAAGCGGCGAAAAAAGCCGAAGCAGCTAAGAAAGCGGCAGCAGATGCAGCAGCAAAGAAGTTAGCTGCAGCAAACCAAACACTGCGCACACTGACTGTAAAAGCTAACGCGGCACAAGCTTTATATGTAAAGGCAAAGCGCGAACTCGCAATTGCAACAGCGGCTGCGGTGGCTGCAGCCGAATATGCGCGTGAGACTGCAGAAGCTGTTGCACAGGCACATCGCGTTATCGGAAAACTTGCCGCCAATGCTTACATCATGGGTGGATCGATGAGCGATATCGAACCTTTGCTTAGCGCAAATGGCCCACAAGATTTAATTGATCAAATCTCGACCTTAGATAAATTAGGTGTGCAGAACACGATGGCGCTAGAACGTTACAAAGCCGCCGAAATCGTGGCGCGCGCTGCCAAGGCAAAAGCCGATGAAGCAAAGATTGTGCAAGAAACCGCTACTGCAAAGGTAGCTGCAGCTAAGAAAATTGCTGATGATGCAAGAGCGTTACAGAAGAAGGAAGTTGATAAGTTACAAGCGATCCAAGATAAATTGGCGCGCGAACTTGCCAGCGCAAAACGCGTTCGCATCACCCTTGAACAACAGCGCGCGTTAGCACTTCTTGAAGAGAGCCAGGCAAATACCGCGGCCAATACTTCTGGGCAGAAGAAAGTTTGGCCTGATAAAGGCTTCAAGGGACGATCCACAATTCGTACTAATGAAGCACAACGCGCAGCAGCTGTTGCCTTTGCTAAGAAACAAGTTCTCGCACGTAAGCCATATATCTGGGGCACGCAAGGACCAAATTCATTCGACTGTTCTGGATTGGTCTATGCCGCTTATAAATCAGCAGGTTTGGGCTGGCCGAATTGGGATCGCCTTAACTCTTCACTTTATGCGGGCTATACAAAGCATGTGACTTTAAATGAATTAGTCCCTGGAGATCTCTTGTTCTATTCATATAAGGGAACAATCTCTTCAATTCACCACATCACCATTTATGCAGGTAACGGCATGATGTGGGAAGCCAACTCCAAGGGCAAAGGGCTGCTTTACTCAAATATTTACAGCATTAACGGGCTTATGCCATTTGGCGGTCGGGTCTAGAGTTAGCGCATGACCAGCGCTCTTGTTGACCTACGCAACGCTGTTCGACCATTTTTAGAAAACTTAACTGCCGGTGATTGTGCGCTGGTCGCAGTTTCTGGGGGAGCCGATTCTCTGGCACTTGCTTATGCGTTAATCAAAGAAGCGCCAGCATTAGCAATCACCATGATCGGTGTCACCGTTGATCATCAACTGCAAAACGGTTCTGCAGATCAAGCTAAGAAAGTTCAGAGCGCGTTGAAGGAAATGGGCTATCAAGAAGTTTTGATTGAAAAAGTTACCGTTGAAGAAAAATCTGGACTCGAAGCAGATGCGCGCACCGCGCGATATGCCGCACTTGATGCTGCAGCTCACGCATTCGGTGCTTCACAAATTTTCTTAGGTCACACGCGAGATGATCAAGCCGAAACAGTTCTGCTTGGGTTAGCGCGCGGTTCAGGTACTCGTTCACTTTCAGGTATGGCAGTAGTCAACGGAAAATATGCACGTCCGTTTTTAAATGTAACTCGCGAACAAACTGTTGCGGCATGTACTGAAGCAGAGTTAACTCCCTGGAACGATCCACACAATGAAAATGAAAAATTCACACGTGTAAAAGTGCGTAATAAAGTTTTACCAATTATGGAATCAGAGATCGGCCCCGGCATTGCAGCAGCACTTTCACGTAGCGCCGCGATCTTGCGCGATGATGCCGATGCCTTAGATGAGATGGCCCAGGCGGTTATTTCGAGGGTTGACCTCAAAGATTTGGATTGCGCTGCCTTGGCCGAACTACCCCGAGCCATCAGATCGCGGATTTTGCGGGCGGCGATCTACGCGGCAGGGGCGCCGAGCGGCTCTGTGAGCGCAGATCACCTCGCCGCCGTTGAGGCGCTGGTCACCTCCTGGCGCGGGCAAGGCGAGGCGAGCCTGCCGGGTGGTGTGAAGGTTGCTCGAATTTCGGGCAGACTTTCGCTCTTAGCCCGCCCGAATTAAAAGGAGTCCCTAAGTGGATCTAGCTGCAGTCGGCACAGATGTAGAACGCGTAATCGTTACTGAAGAACAACTACGTGAAAAAATTGCAGAACTTGCTGCGCGCGTAGATGCAGATTACAAAGACCGCGACTTACTTCTTGTTGGAGTGCTCAAGGGCGCAATCATGGCGATGGCTGATCTCACTCGTGCGATGCAACGCCATATCGAAATGGATTGGATGGCGGTTTCTTCTTACGGCTCTGGCACCAAATCAAGCGGTGTAGTTCGCATTCTTAAAGATCTAGATCGCGACATCACTGGGCGCAACATTTTGATCGTCGAAGATATCGTTGATTCAGGTTTAACGCTCTCTTGGTTGCGTGCAAACTTAATGTCACGTGGCGCCGCCAACGTTGAGATTCTCGCAATCTTGCGCAAGCCAGAAGCCGCCAAGGTAGAAGTTGATTGCAAATATGTCGGCTTTGATATTCCAAAGGATTTCGTAGTTGGTTATGGACTTGATTTCGATGAGAAGTATCGCAACCTCTCCTTTATCGGTGTGCTTGCTAAGCACATGTACTCGTAAGGACGGCACTCTCGCTAATGGAAAAGAAGAAAATTGATGGAAAGAATTTGCTGAAGAAAAAGTCAGCGAGCTCTACTAAAAACGATAAGAAACCGGCCAAGAAGGCGCCTACTACGCGCGCTGGAAAATTCTTCCGCGGCCCACTTTTCTGGATCGTTGTTGCAATCTTGGCGATCACCGTCTTTGGACAAGTCAC
>JAXITH010000120.1:0-3631 GCA_034680185.1 Candidatus Planktophila sp. | reverse complement strand
ATTCCATGTCCGATTCCTTCTTGCTTTGATGTAACCAAAGATCCCAACATCGACGGGTGTCCTTGAATCGGAAGTGCCAACGAATCATCGGCGGCTAATACGCGAAGAGAGTCGAAACCAGTAATCCCGGGAAGAATCAATAGCGCACCTGCGCCAAGTTCTTTCGCGGTATGTGCGGCATCTTTGACTTGATCAAAAGGAAGATTAAGGCTCGGTGCGTATGCCGAATTTCCGCCTGTAATTTCATTGGCTTCATTTACTGCACGTGAAACTAGGGTTACTCGTTCTTTCCAAGTGGCCCAAGGTTGATTGGCGAGACTGTGATCATCTTTTATTAGGTCGAACCCAGCCAATGCAAGTGTGCGTGCCATCTCTGCCAAAGTAGCCGGATCAGATCCCATTGGTTTTAGAGCAGTTGTTAGCAGCGGACGAGTCTCTGCTTTAAACATCGAACGCAATCCACTAATTCCATAGCGTGGGCCTTTGAAATTCTTAAGAATCGCATCTGGAAGTTTGAGATCGACGATCTTCACGCCTGGGAAAAGTGAAGCATTCCCCCAAAGGACATTCAGTAACTGAGTTAGTTCTCCCCCAGCGGTATCTGGGTTATAGGAAATGGTTATTAAATGGTTGTTTTTATCGCTAGATCTAATCTCTTCAATCTTTCCAACAACCTGGTCCTGAATCCACTCAGGTGCCAAGTCATATGGAAATTCAATCGTTTGCTCTACGCGAATGACATCGGCAATTGCCTTTGGGTCTTCTCCCACAAAGGCATAGGTAACAAGAATTCGATCCATTAAAGAGCTTCCGCCTTTGCACTGCTATGAACATTTACAGATCGTTGTTGGTCTAGTTCGCTATCATCAATGTTGAGTTTCTTTCCAAGAGCTTTCTCAACTGCGCGAATCAAGGCCGGTGCATCCATTTCGTACTCTGCCATTAAGTACTTCTGAGATGCGCCATGGGCATAAGTGTCCTTAAGTCCGATTCTTTGCAGTGGTGCGCTAATTCCATTTTCTGCCATAACTTCGGCTACCGCACTTCCGAGCCCACCGATTATTGAATGGTTCTCCATGGTAATCACACCAGACTTTGCGGTCTTTAACGCCGCAATAATACGTGGATCAGTAAATGGCTTCATCGTTGAAACGTGTAGATGCGAAATAGAAACGCCACGTTCTTGAAGAAGTGGGATCGCACGTAGTGCTTCTTCAGTCATGATTCCAGAGGTAATCAGCGTTAGATCTGTACCGGTGGAAAGAATGCGTGCGGTGTTGAATTCAAATGGTTCAGATGTAGGGAATATTCGGCTAACTTCACCGCGCAACATGCGGATATAAACCGGACCATCAACTTTATGAGCCACATCTAGAACTGATTCAGCTTCAGTTGCATCGCCCACTTCAAGAATTGTCATATTTGGAATTGCGCGAATGATCGCAATATCTTCGATTGCCTGGTGTGTGACCCCACCTGGCGTCATGATTCCGGGAAGAAATCCAACTAGGCGAACTTTTAACGATGGATATGCAACAGACATCTGCAGTTGGTCCAGCGGACGGCGGTAGAGAAATACCGAGAAAGTATGAAGCCAAGGCTCAAAACCCTCGCGGGCTAAACCTGCGGCGAACCCAAGCATGTTTTGTTCTGCCATACCCATAGAAAAGAAGCGGTCCGGATAGGTATCGCGCCATTTGCCGACTTCGCAAGAGTTTGTTAAATCAGCAGAAAGTACAAGTACTTCAGGCTTATCTTTTGCCCAATCAATAAAGTTTTGTTGATGTGGACGTGCGACTATTTCGTAACTCATTTAACCATCTCCTGATAAGCCTTCTCGTATTTCGCTCGTTCTTCGGCTCCGGTAAATCTCAAGTAGTGCAACGTTGGTTTACGTTCTTCCAATATTGGCAAGCCGCGTACCGGATCGGTGTAACAAAGCAACATATGAGGGCTCTTGGTATCCACTTTGGAAGCTGCAAGAATCGCTGGAATATCGTGGCCGTCAAGAACCGTTACATCCCAACCGAAAGCGCGGATGCGATCAGCGAGTGGCTCGATCTTCATAACCGTATCCATTGGACCATCACATTGATTTAGATTTACGTCGACGATTACTCGCAACTTATCTAAGCTGTGGAACTTGGCTGCCTGGAGCGCTTCATAAGTTTGACCTTCTTGGAATTCACCGTCACTCATAAAGACCCAGGTATTTCCTTTTTCCTTCCTAAGCTTTCGAGCTAAAGCAATGCCGCCAGCTTGAGATAGCGCTTGGGCAAGTGAACCGGTGGTTGTTTCAAAACCTGGCGAATGTTCGGCACCGATCATTTCTACAGTTGAGCCATCACGGTTGAAGTGATCAAGTCCGTCTTCGCGTAAGCGACCAGTTTCGATGAGTGCTGCATAAATTACGAGTGCGTAATGCGCAGGGCTAGAAATTAAACGATCGTATTGATCACCAGATGAACCATGAAATTGTTGGCCAGTCTTATATGTGTGAACGCCAACCGCCGGAACGGCAATAAAGCTAGGCGGGTCAATTGGTTGCCCAAGTGGCGCAAAGTTAAGAACACCGCCGTACAGGCACGATAAAAGTTCGGCCGAAGAGCAGGCTTGGCTCATGTATCCACCGTTATTAGCGATGGAATGCTGCAAAACGCGACGTCTTATTCCTCTTGCAATAGCTTCAATGCGCTTCACATCTTCAGTCATGGCCATCTCTCTATCGTGGGAAAGCGGCTGAAACGCCGCCATCTACTGCAATTACCGCACCAGTGGTTCTGGAAGACTCGTCACTCAGTAGATATGCAACGCTGTGTGCGACATCTTCACTTCGCACTCGAGCCTTCAAGATATTTCGAGAGGCGTAGAAATCTTCAAGCTCTTCTGGCTTTACACCATGTGCGGCTGCTCTTTGTTCACGTACGCCGCCCGCCCAAAGTTTGCTGTTATCGAAAACCGCATCTGGATTAACTGCGTTGCAACGTATTCCAACACTTCCGCCTTCTAGCGCTGCGATTCGCATTAACTGCAACATTCCGGCTTTGGTAACCGAATATCCTCCGAAACCAGCACCGGGTGCGAAGGCGTTCTTGCTAGCAACGTAAACAAGCGATCCGCCCATTTTCTGCTTTCGTAAAACCTTCATAGCTTCTCTAGTAATCAAGAATGCACTGGTTAGATTTATATCTAGCCCACGCTTCCACTTATCGACTTCTAGATCTTCAAGGAGATCAGATACGCCGATTCCGGCATTGATTACAACTCCGTCTAAGCCGCCGAAATGGCGAATAGTTTTAGAAAGTGTTGCTTTCACATCCTCTTCTTTCGATTGATCCCCGAGGATCAATAGCGGAGGATTGCTTTTATTTGCGGCAAACTCAGCTTCAACTTGGTTAAGTCCTTCAGCTTCAATATCCGCTAGTGCAACATGTGCGCCTAACTTTCCAAGTTCGATTGCAATTCCGCGCCCGATTCCAGAACCAGCACCGGTAACGATGAAGATATTTCCATCGAACTTTGCAGGAGCTGGCTTCGATTTCAATTTGAAGAGTTCGAGTGGCCAGTAATCAAAGCCAAATATTTCTGATGACGGAAGTGCTCGGCCTTGCCCGAAAACATCGCGAACTCT
>JAXITH010000119.1:0-3660 GCA_034680185.1 Candidatus Planktophila sp. | reverse complement strand
TCAGTTAATTTCAGCGCGCGATAACGGCGCTGGCGTACTTTTGGTATCTGCCGAACTCGATGAAATTCTCTCGCTCTCAGACCGCATCGCGGTTATGTCGGGTGGAAAGATCGTTGCGATCGTTGACTCCAAAGATGCAGACCGCAACTACATCGGCCGCCTTATGGCCGGTCTAAAGGAGTAATAAATTGAAGATCGCAATCATCGCTGGTACCGGTTTCTACAACCTTCCGGCGCTCGAAGGCCAATCCCCTACAACTGTTGATACCGCATACGGTCAAGCGGTGATTACAACAGGTAAATGGCATGGAGCAGAGATCGCATTTCTAACTCGCCATGGCGTTAACCACACCGTGCCACCAAGCCAAGTTAACTACCGTGCAAATATCCAAGCTCTGAAGAATTGGGGCGCTGATCTAGTAATCGGAGTTAACGTAGTTGGTGGAGTGTCAAAAAAGCTAAAGCCAGGGGCGCTGCAATTAGTTGATGACTTTATCGATTTCACTCATGGTCGCGCCGATACTTTCTTTGATGGTGTCCAAGAAGGCGGCGTTCAACATATTGATATGACCTATATCTATGACAAGAAGATTCAAAAGGCGCTTGCAAAATCTGCGAAGAAAGCAGATATCAAATTGCACGAGGGTGGAATCTACGCCGTCTATAACGGTCCCCGTTTTGAATCACCGGCTGAAATCCGCATGTGTGCAATGTTGGGCGTAACTGTTGTCGGAATGACAGGTGTGCCTGAAGCGACTTTGGCTCGCGAGGCAGGACTTCGCTACGCAGCGATTGCAGCTGTTGCCAACCCTGCAGCAGGGCTATCGAAGGAAGAGATTAGCCATGAAGGCGTCGGTGAAGTCATTAAGGGCTGTGCGGGAAATGTAATCACAATCATTGATGGTGCGATAAAAATCCTGGCTTCTTAGTTGGAAAAATTGACCATGGATCTCTTAATCACCAATGCGCGTTATGCGGTAACTTCTAACGGTAGCGATGAGATATTGGAAAATATCTCAATCGGTATCAAAGATGGCAAGATTGCATACATTGGTCCAGATAAGCCAGCGGCAAATAAAACCTACGATGCAACTGGAAAGTTAATCGCTCCTGGATTTATCAATAGCCACACTCACTTAGGAATGTCGTTGCTGCGCGGTTGGGCAGAAGGTGTAAACCTGCAAGGCTTCCTAGAACGCGTCTGGGCCGCTGAAGGTGCGATCATGGATGAGCCAACGTGCGAGCTCGGTACCGAACTAGGTGCGCTCGAAGCTTTGCTTGCTGGAACTACAACCACCATGGATATGTATTTAAATCCTGCCGCCACACATCGTGGTGCAGTACGAGTTGGCCTTCGCCATATCGCCGGACCGATCTTCTTTGATTTCCCAGGCCTTGATGGGCTGCAATGGGAGCAGCGCATTGAACGCGCTCATCAGTGGAAGGCAGTTCTCGCTGAAATCGGTGGTCCATATATTCCAACATATTTAATGCCGCATTCAACGTATACAGATTCGCCTGAAAACTTAACTCAAGTAGCAGCGATCGCAAAAGAACTTGGCGCACGCATTCACTTGCATGTCTCTGAAACTCAAGCGGAAAATGATGATGTAGCAACACGATACGGAAAGACTCCTACCGAAGTTTGTCGCGATACCGGAATTCTCGATGTCCCGACGATCTTTGGCCACGGTGTTCATTTATCAGATTCCGACATGGCAATTGCGGCAAGCAAAGGAACATCTGTCGGTCACTGTCCTGGCAGCAATCTAAAACTTGGTTCAGGGCTCGCGCGCTTTAATGATCTACGTAAAGCCGGCATCAAAGTTGGTCTTGGCACTGATTCATGTTCTTCATCAAATGATCTAGATATGTTCTCGGTAATGCGCATGGCAGCTCACGTTGTTGCACTTCGCCAATCCCCTGCCGATGTCGATCTAACCTCAATTGTGCGTGCGGCGACTATCGAAGCAGCGCACGCAGTAGGCCTAGGCGATCGAGTCGGAAGTATCGAGATCGGCAAAGAGGCAGATCTGATCGCACTGGATCTCCACGCCGCGCACTTAACACCGGTGCATGATGTAAACGCGCTCTTGGTATTTGCCGCAGGTCGTGGCGATGTCACAGATGTCTGGGTTGCAGGTGATCAAGTTGTCGCCAATCGCACCAGCACCAAGATCGATCTCAGCGATTTAATCTCGCGCGTAAATGAGCGCGTAAAGGCGTTGGATCCACTTCGTTGAAATTCTCCGGCAACACCGTTCTGATAACTGGTGCATCTGGTCTTATCGGCCAAGCATATGTAGAACGCTTTCTGCAGTTAGGTTTCACCGTTATCGCTCAAGTAAATAAGGGCGCAATGCCGGCGCGAGAGAAGTTACATGTCATTGCTACCGATTTGTCCGTAGTCGGATCTGGAAAATCACTTGTCCAAGAATCTCTCGCGCGTGCGGGAAAGTTAGATTTTGTAATCAACAACGCCGCCAACCAAGCGATCCTCGATCCGGCCATAGCAACTCGCGCTGAAATCGAACTCATGATGCGTATCAACGTTGAAGCTCCCAAAGAGATCATCGATGAAGCTGCAAAATCTGGCGTTCAAGTAGTTTTAAATATTTCATCCGTTGAGGCGCTTAATCCACGCGCCGGCCACGAAATTTATGGCGCAAGTAAAGCAGCCCTTGATGTCTTAACTCGTTCGGCATCTCGTGCACATCCGCCAATGCGTGTACTTGGCTTGCGTTTAGGTTTAATCGGTCGTGACGGCATTGATCAAGCATGGCCCGAAGGCGTTGCCGCTTGGAAGGCTGCTACTCCCCTGGCGCGATATGCAACCGCTGATGAAGTTGTTGCCGTCAGCGAATTTTTAATATCTGAGTCCAACGCTTGGGCCACTGGGTCGACTTACGACTTCGATGGTGGCTTAGGCGCTAACTCTTGGTAGCTAAATCTTTATAACTGCTTCTTAAAAAATCTCGCGCATCAGGATGGGCGGCGCGTTCAATAATGTTATGCGCTTGTTCATCTGCCGTGTGGCCAAAACATGCTGCAACCCCTTGTTCGGTAACAACATAGGAATGCTGAAAACTTGTTACATGGGTATCGAGTTTCGGAACGATCGTTGAAACATTGGCCTTGGGATGCCACGAAGGAAGCGCGATAAAGGAACGTCCTCCGCGTGAATGTAGCGCGCCAACGATAAAGTCGGTTGAACCACCGAAGCCCGAGTAAACCTGGCCGCGCACATAGCTGGCATTGGCTTGGTCAAATAAATCCACTTGCAGGGCAGCGTTAATTGATTGCATCTTGGCTTGCTTAGCGATCGCACTTGGATCGTTGGTGCGTTCGGTGCGCAGCATCTGCACTCCGCGATTTAAATTAAGCCACTCGTAAAGCTCGGCTGAACCAAAGATAAAAGAAGCTGTGATCGGAATATCGGAATCTAAAACGCCCATCTTAAATAGTTCAAATACGCCATCGCTAAACATCTCGGTCCAAATCCGAATACCTTTGCGATCCCCAAGTGCCTTGAGCACTGAATCCGGCATTGCACCGATACCTAGTTGCAACGTTGAGTTATCTTCAATAAGCGATGCGATGTGATCGCCAATTGCCAAAGACTCAGGGGCAAAAACGACATCTGGCTTCTCCGCTAGTGGT
>JAXITH010000118.1:0-3668 GCA_034680185.1 Candidatus Planktophila sp. | reverse complement strand
GCATTTGATTTCTGATGCACGACAGTTGAATCCGCGGCAAGGACTTCAAGTGCTTTGCGGAGTCCGGCAGGGTTACGAGTAAAGGAAACTGCGGTCGCATCAGCAAGTGATTCACGACGCCGTGAGATTGCGCTTTTTAGTAGCGTTGCTGCAATTGGCGCCAGGATTAAAACAAAGAGTGAAACTACCAACATGATTGGGTTGGCGTTGCTATCGCGATCGCGACGTCCGCCACCAAACCACATCATGCGCATTAGAAAATCGCTCAAGATCGCAATTGCACCCGCCGTTGTTGCAGCAACTGCAGAAACCAAAGTGTCGCGGTTAGCAACGTGTGACATTTCGTGAGCGATTACGCCCTGCAGTTCGTCGCGATCCATGATTTCTAAGATTCGAGTTGTGAACGCGATCAGCGCATGTTCGGGATCGCGTCCGGTGGCAAAAGCATTTGGCGCTGAGTCAACAACGATGGCAACTTTCGGCATTGGTAGACCGCTGGCAATTACAACTTCTTCGATAACGTTAAATAGCTCTGGGTTATCTTCACGTTGAATTAGCTTGGCGCCGGTCATCTTTAAAACTAATTTATCTGAACCGTAGTAAGAACCCCACACGCCGATCAGTGAGATACCAACTGCAAGTGGCACCATGAAAGTTGATGTGCCAGCGCCAAAGTAAGTTAGCGCGGCATATGCAACTAGTCCGGTGAGCAGACCCATCGAGGCAAGAAGGAAATAAGTCTTTCCTTTATTTGCGCTCTGTTGGGCGCGAAAATCGTTTGTTGCCATTGGTTGTTAGAAAGTTACCTTTGGAACGTTGCGATCTTGTGGATCGCTAACTTCATAAAATTCGCGCTCTGTAACCTTTGCAAAACCTGCGAAAAAGCTGGTGGGGATGGTTTTTACAGCGGTATTTAGATTGCGCACATTGTCGTTATAGAACTGGCGCGAGAAGGCAACTTTATTTTCAGTTGTAGAAAGTTCTTCTTGTAGCGATAAGAAGTTAGAAGATGCTTTGAGATCTGGGTAAGCCTCAGCAACTGCGAGTAGCCCGCGAAGTGCTTGCGTCAAGGCACCATCAGCTGCTGCAACGTCAGCAACCGTTGAAGCTGAAGTTGCCTTTGCGCGAGCAGTGACAACTGCATCAAAGGTGCCCTGTTCGTGCTTGGCATAACCCTTAACAGTTTCAACCAAATTTGGGATCAAGTCAGAGCGGCGCTTTAACTGCACTTCGATCTGAGCAAATGACTCGTCGACGCTAATGTTTAAGCGGATAAGTCGGTTGTATTGAGCAACGAAGAAAAGTACGAGTAAACCAACAACTGCGAGCGCGATAATGATTTCCATAGTTAATTCAACCCCTTAAGTAAAGGATGTATTCCCCTACAGGTTAGCTTGTGGATTAGTCGGTGGACCGGTTAAGGATTACTTGATCTTGCTTTGGTGGAAATTCAAGAATGAACGGCTAGCGGTTGGTCCGCGTTGGCCTTGGTATCTAGAACCGTACTTCGCAGAACCGTATGGGTGCTCAGCAGGGGATGAAAGTTTGATCAAGCAGAGTTGACCGATCTTCATTCCTGGAAAGAGTTTTACCGGCAGATTTGCCACGTTTGAAAGTTCAAGAGTGATGTGGCCAGAAAATCCTGGATCGATAAATCCGGCAGTTGAGTGTGTGAGCAAGCCAAGGCGTCCGAGCGAAGACTTTCCTTCAAGGCGACCTGCAATGTCATCGGGCAAAGTAATTACTTCATATGTGCTCGCGAGAACGAACTCGCCTGGGTGCAAGATAAATGCTTCGCCATCTTCGGCAATTACTTCACGAGTTAGCTCGGCTTGTTCGATCGATGGATCGATAACTGAGTACTTGTGGTTTTCAAAGACGCGGAAGAATTTATCGAGGCGGACATCAACCGATGAAGGTTGGATCATCGCCTCTTCGAATGGTTCGACGGCTACGCGGCCGGCGTTGATTTCAGAGCGGATATCGCGATCACTTAGAAGCACGGCGTGAGCCTATATGACCGCGGTAGAAAGGTCGGGTTAGGGCTTGATTAAGTTACTGGTGGGTAGCATTATTTGCCCATGAGCCATTACAACGCCAACCTGCGCGATATCGAATTCTGCCTCTTCGACCTGCTTGGAACTGAGAAGGTGCTGGGAACTTCCATCTTTAGCGAGCTCGATCGCGAAACTGCGATGGGCATGCTGGAAGAGATGAAGCGCTTAACCGAGAACGATCTCGCTGCTTCATTTGTTGAAGGCGATCGCATCGGAACAGATTTCAATAAAGCAACCGGCGATGTGAAGTTGCCAGCAAGTTTTATCAAATCTTATAAAGCATATGTTGATGGCGAATGGTGGCGTCTTGATGCACCTGTAGCACTTGGCGGAATGAAAGTTCCTGCATCAGTGCGATGGGCAATCGCTGAAATGGTTTTAGGTTCTAACCCAGCAATTCATATCTATGCATCTGGTTACGCTTTTGCACAAGTTGCTTATGTATTAGGAACTGAAGAACAAAAGCACATGGCGAAGTTAATGGTTGATCGCCACTGGGGCGCAACGATGCAGCTAACCGAACCTGATGCAGGTTCTGATGTTGGCGCAGGTCGCAGCAAGGCTGTGCAACAAGCCGATGGCACCTGGCATATCACCGGCACCAAGCGCTTTATTACTTCAGGTGATGCTGATCTTTACGAAAATATCATGCACTTTACTTTGGCTCGTCGCGAAGGTGGCGGACCGGGTACTAAGGGTCTTTCACTCTTCTTAATTCCAAAGTTTATGTTTGATCTAAAGACCGGCGAGCTCGGAAAACGTAACGGTGTTTATGTGACCAACGTTGAACACAAGATGGGTCTTAACGTTTCAGCCACTTGCGAAATGAATCTTGGTGAGCACGAACCTGCAGTTGGTTACTTGTTAGGTGATGTGCACGAAGGTATTGCGCAGATGTTTAAAGTTATTGAATTTGCGCGCATGATGGTTGGTACAAAAGCGATCGCAACTTTATCTGCCGGATATCAGCAAGCTTTGGCTTACGCCAAAACCCGCGTACAAGGCGGAGATATGAAGGTTATGAACGATAAGGCCAGCCCACGTGTAACGATTATTCATCACCCAGATGTGCGCCGTTCTTTGATGGTGCAGAAGTCTTACTCCGAAGGTATGCGTGCATTGGTGCTTTACACCGCATCAATTCAAGATGAAATCGAACTTGCTCGCGAAGCCGGCGATGAGGCAAAGGTTAAGGCGATGGAAGCGCTTAACGATCTCTTGCTTCCTGTTGTTAAGGGTTACGGTTCTGAAAAATCTTGGACACTTCTCGGTACCGAATCGCTACAAACATTTGGTGGCTCTGGCTTTACCCAGGATTGGCCGCTTGAACAATATGTTCGCGATGCCAAGATCGATACTTTGTACGAAGGTACAACTGCAATTCAAGGTCTTGATTTCTTCTTCCGTAAAGTTGTTAAAGATGGCGGCAAAGCGCTTGGACTTCTTGGAAAAGAGATCCAAGCATTTGCTGAATCTGGTGGCGCACATCTAGATGAGAAGCAAGCACTTCTTAAATCACTTGGCGATCTAAATGGCATGGTTGGTGTTCTAGTTGGACACGCGATGGCATCTCAAGAATCTGCGCCAGAGATTTACAAGGTTGGTCTAAAT
>JAXITH010000117.1:0-3733 GCA_034680185.1 Candidatus Planktophila sp. | reverse complement strand
CACACGTACAGAGATCGAGGAAGCAATCGCAAAGATCGCCGATATTCGCGCTCGCAGTAAGAATGTAGCGGTTGCTGGTGGACGTAAGTTCAACCCAGGTTTCCACTTGGCATTCGACCTCGACAATATGTTGCTCGTTGCAGAATCAACTGCGAAGTCAGCACTGTTGCGCGAAGAGTCTCGCGGCGGACATACACGTGATGATTTCCCTGGCATGAACGATAAGTGGCGCCAGGTAAACCACATCTCAAGCTTTGATGGCAGCCAAGTTAATATCAAGGCACAGAAGTTGCCGATGTTGCCAAAAGAGCTCTTTGACCTCTTTGATGTTCACGAACTCGAGAAGTACATGACACCGGAAGAAATTGCGAAAGGCGGTTCCAACTAATGGCGCGCAAAATTAATCTTCGCATCTGGCGAGGCGACGCAACTGACGGTGGCCTAAAGGATGTTCAGGTCGAGGCGAACGAGGGCGAAGTTGTTCTCGATGTAATTCACCGCGTACAAGCAACACAGATGGGCGATCTCGCTGTTCGCTGGAACTGTAAAGCCGGTAAGTGTGGATCTTGTTCTATGGAGATCAACGGAAAGCCACGTCTTGCATGTATGACACAGGTTGCTTCATTTGCTGATGACGAGACAATTACCGTTACTCCGCTTCGCGCATTTCCAGTAATTAAGGATCTCGTTACAGATGTATCTTTCAATTACAAGAAAGCAATGGAAGTACCTGCATACGAGCATCCAAAGGAGCTCGCTCCTGGTGAAGCACGTATGGAGCAAGTAGATGTCGAGCGAAGCCAAGAGTTCCGTAAGTGCATCGAATGTTTCTTGTGCCAAGACACATGTCACGTTATTCGCGATCACGAAGAGAATAAAAAATCATTTGCTGGACCACGCTTCTTCATCCGTATCGCAGAACTAGATATGCACCCACTAGATATTCTTAAAAACCGTAAGCAAAAGGCGCAAGAAGAGCACGGTCTTGGAATGTGTAACATCACCAAGTGCTGTACTGAAGTCTGCCCAGAGCACATTCGCATTACAGATAACGCAATCATTCCGATGAAAGAGCGCGTAGTAGATGTTAAATACGATCCTGTTCGTTGGTTGGGATCAAAAATTCGTAAGCGCGAAGGTATCGTTTAATACATGAGTCAGAGCGTCAATGTGCGATCAGTCTGGCTGGTCTCACTTGGCGGAGTACTAGGTACGCTCCTTCGCGTATTCATCGGTGAGTTAATCACTGATTCACGATCAGCAACTCTTATTGCAAATCTTTCAGGCATTGCACTTGCATCCTTCTTAGTTGTTTTAATGGAACGTCGTGGAAACATAGATTTGCGCCACTTTTTATTGCCAGGATTTTGTGCAGGGTTAACAACATTTTCTGCAATGGCTGTCTACACACTCGAACCAAGCAATGGTGCCGTGATGTACATAGCTACTACGGTTATTGCGAGCTTGGCTGTAATTGCAATTGTGATGCCGATTGCTCGCAAGGTAATTGCGGTGCGCTCATGAGAACACTATTAATTGTTGTCGGAGCCGCAATTGGCGCACCATCTCGTTTTGTAATTGACCAATACTTACGTAAGTTCTCTGATGCGCCATGGGGAACTTTTACTGTAAACGTGCTCGGATCATTTGTTCTAGGTCTAACGTGGAACGCACCTGAAAACACGATGGCACTTATAGCAATTGGTTTTGCCGGAGCTTTCACAACCTGGTCAACATTCATGCTCGATATCTACCTTGCGCTAGAACTAAAGAAATTTAGAACTGCAGCGATAAATTACATCGGTTCTTTACTTATAGGCCTCTTTGCAGCAGCTATTGCAATCAATCTAGTTTCTTAAAGAAGCCATCCACTTTTCGATGTGATCTGGATGGCGTGGCAAATCCTCACTTAAATTACGATATCCATCTGCTGTAACAACAACATCATCTTCAATACGAATTCCGATGCCGCGATACTCAGGAGCGAACATCTCATCATCAGGTTGGATGTAAAGCCCTGGTTCAACAGTTAAAACCATGCCCTCTTTAAGTGTTCCCAGCAAATAATCTTCATCGCGAGCTTTATCGCAATCGTGTACATCCATACCGAGCATGTGACTTACTCCGTGCAGAGTCCAACGACGATGCAAACCATTTTCCGGCAGTAAAGACTCTTCAGGTGACATTGGCAGAACACCCATATCCCAAAGGCCTTTTGCTAGTACTGCTTGGCATGCTGCATTAATTGATTTAAATGTTGCACCTGGTTTTACTGCTGCAAATCCTGCGAGTTGTGCTTCATATACCAACGTATAAAGCGCACGTTGTGCCGGTGAGAACTTTCCAGAAATCGGCAGTGTGCGAGTGATATCTGCTGTGTAATACGAATCCATTTCTATGCCAGCATCTACAAGAATTAATTCACCTGGGCGCACATCACCATCATTTTGGATCCAGTGCAGAACGCATGCATGCGAACCCGATGCTGCAATAGTTTCGTACCCCACATCATTTCCAGCGATACGGGCACGACCAAAGAATGCCGCTTCTACAACACGTTCGCCGCGAGGTGTGCTGATAGCTGCTGGCAGAGCACGAACGATGTCTGCAAAGCCTTTTGATGTTTCATCACACGCGCGCTGTAACTCTGAAATCTCGTACTCATCTTTAATTAATCGAGCAGCTGATGTAAACGCCAAGAAATCTGCGTCTTGCGAATTAGCGCCAATGTTTTTATCTACCATTGAATCAACACCGCGAATTGTTAGAGCGGCAGAGCCATCTTTAAGTAACGTTTCAAGATCATCCACGTTTCGAGTATCTATTTGATAACGCTCTTGCGCTTCCTTTAATGTGAAACGTCGACCAACCCATAATTCCCCGAAGCGCCGATCGGTATAAAAAGCGTGAGTATCGCGAGTAGAACGCGGATGGATATACAAATATGTTTCGTGACCATCAGCAGTTGGTTCAAGAACTAAAACAGCATCGGCGCTTGCTTCAACACCTTGCACACCTGAGTAATAAGCGAAAGCAGAGTGTGGTCGAAATCTGTAATCAGTATCGTTACTGCGAACTTTGAAACCACCTGCTGGCAAAACTAAACGAATACCGGGATATTGCGCAGATAAAGCCGTGCGTCGAATAAATGCGGATGTAACCGCAGGGCCGGCAACAACATCATCTAAATCAGATGCCACCCAACCTTCGGACATAAATGTGGCATAAGCAGGCGAAGGAGAGTTATCCCGCGCAGCTTTTTGATCCATGCGGGCAAGTCTAAAGCGAATTGTTTTGTATCGCGACTGACTTTGAACCTGTAAACTTGCCTTGAACAAGGAGACGTCGCATAGCCCGGTCGAGTGCGCCTCACTGCTAACGAGGTAAGGGGTAAAACCCTTCAGGAGTTCAAATCTCCTCGTCTCCGCAGATAAATTAGTGAAGGAGTTCTCGCGTGCCAACCTTTAAGGTAGCAATCGTTGGCGCGGGACCAGCTGGTTATTTTGCAGCGCAAGCACTTCAAAATGCACAGAACGAAGATAAAACATTTGCAATCGACATGATTGAACGCTTGCCAACACCGTGGGGATTAGTGCGAAGTGGTGTTGCACCAGATCACCCAAAGATAAAGACTGTTTCTAAGGTATTCGAAAAGATTGCAACTGCCGGAAACTTTCGTTTGTTTGGCAACGTAGAACTCGGTACCGATGTTCAACTCGCTGATCTACAAGCT
>JAXITH010000116.1:0-3742 GCA_034680185.1 Candidatus Planktophila sp. | reverse complement strand
TTGACGCTGGCAGGGCTGATCATTGCCGCAGCCGGAATTGGTCCATGTGCATCAATTGCTATTGCAAATGCATCTTCGTCGGCTCAAGGTTCTGATCGCGGTATCGCTGTTTTTGTAATGGGAATGGGAATATCTAACGGGACATCACCATGGATCATGGGCTTTGTCAGCGAGAACTTTGGTTTTGCAGCAGCCTACGGAGTTATCTTGTTGGCGCTAATTGCCGCGAGCTATTTCTTTGCCACAATTAATAAGACGGTTGCAAAGAACTAGCGAGGAACGCGCAATCCCTGCACTCCGCCATCTACCGCTAGCGCTGTTCCAGTAGTCGATGCTTGCGCTGGATTAGCTAAATAGACAATTGCACTTGCTACTTCAACGGGAGAAACTAGTCGCCCGATTGGTTGGCGAGCTTGCAGCGCAACATATTCCTTATCTGGGTTATCGGCTTTTGAAAGCAAATTCTTAATCCAAGGGGTGTCGGCAGTTCCAGGGTTAACACAGTTAACGCGGACTCCATCTGCCAGACCATCAACTGCCATAGCAAGAGTTAGCGCATAGATCGCGCCTTTACTTGCGCCGTAAACTGCGCGATTTGGAACACCTGCAGTTGCAACGAGAGAACAAGTATTAACAATTGCGGCATGCTGACTTGCTTTGAGTAGTGGCATGGCAGCAGCGCTCATGCGCCCGGTGCCGAAAACATTTACGTTAAATACTCGCTGCCATTCTTCTTCAGTGGCTTGTTCAACTGTGCCAATTGCGCCAATACCTGCGTTATTGATCAAGATATCAAGAGTCTTGCTCTGGCTAGTGAAATCAGCAAACGCCTTCTTCACGCTCTCTGGGTTTGAAATATCACACTCGATAAATGTGGCAACTTCTTGCAAATCACCAGCGCGGAGATCGAAACCAAATACCTTTGCACCTTGCTCGTTTAATTTACGGGCAACTTCTAGCCCAATGCCCGAACCCGCGCCTGTAACAATGGCGGTTAGGCCAGCGAAATCTTTACTCATTACTTGGCTCCTGCCTCGAAAGCGACAACGTGGTTGGTAATTTCACCGATACCTTCGATTCCGGTCTTAAGAACATCGCCCGCCTTTAGATAAACGGGTGGCTTAAAGCCCATACCTACGCCAAAAGGAGTTCCGGTATTGATGATGTCACCTGGGCAGAGCTCCATAAATTGGCTGATGTACCAAACGATGTGGTTGATTCCGTAAAGCAAGTCATCGGTATTGGAATCTTGTTTCATCTCACCATTTACCGAGCACCATAAGCGCAAGTTGTGAGCGTTGATGGAATCAGCTGAAACGATTACTGGGCCCACTGGGTTAAATGTTGGGAATGACTTGCCCTTTACCCATTGTCCGGCACGTTCCATCTGCCAATGGCGTTCTGAAACATCCTGCGAGATTGAGTAACCCAAGATGTATTCAGCAGATTCTTCTGGTGATTTTAGGTAAAGCGCAGATTTGCCAATAACGATTGCAAGTTCAACTTCGTAATCTGTGGCTTGGCTATTTGGCGGAATAACGATCTGATCGTTTGGTCCGGTGATCGAATCCGGTGCTTTCATAAAGATAACTGGTTCAACGGGTGTATCGAAGCCCGCCTCTTTGATGTGCGCTAAATAATTTAGACCGACGCAAACAATTTTGGTTGGCTTATCGATGACTGCGCCATAGCGAACGCCGGCAAGTGGCATGCGGGGGAGTGAGTTCAAATCCGCGTTTGCAACGCGTAAGTATCCGCCTGCTTCTAAAGATGGACGATCCCAGTCACTTACTAGAGCGCTGACATCAATTGCATGATCGCCATCGATTACAACTGGCTTTTCACTACCTGCAGCTCCGATACGGGCGATCTTCATCTTTTTCCTCCAGGTAGATTGCCAAGCCCTGCATTTGTTGGCAGGAGTCGGACATGTTTTGGTTTGAGTTCGCTTAACGAGTTTACGCCGAGCAACTTCATATTGCGAACCATTTCAGATTGTAAAATTGTTAACGCGCGTTCGACGCCTTCTTGGCCACCTGCCATCAATCCATATAGATAAGCGCGGCCGATATAGGTGAAATCAGCACCCAGAGCGATCGCGGCCAAGATATCTGCGCCATGCATGATTCCGGTATCAAGATGTATTTCTAGATCCTTCTTTAACTCCTTCTTCACATCAACTAAAAGGTGCAACGGAACTGGTGCACGATCTAATTGGCGACCACCGTGGTTAGATAAAACGATTGCATCGGCCCCATATTTGGCAGCCTTCTTGGCATCTTCAACGGTCTGAATGCCTTTAATCGTTAACTTGCCATCCCATTGCTTGCGGATCCACTTTAAATCTTCAAAGGTCATAGTCGGGTCGAACATAAAATCTAGAAGTTCGGCAACGGTGCCTTTCCAGTTCTTCATATTGGCAAAGGAGATTGCTGGAGTTGTCAGAAAGTTGATCCACCACTCAGGGCGAGGTGCGGCATCGAGCAGAGTTCTGGCGGTTAAACGCGGCGGCACAGTTAGCCCATTTCGAACATCGCGCAGACGTGCGCCGGCGACAGGAACATCAACGGTCAGGATTAAATTTTTAACGCCTGCTTTTTGTGCACGATGAACAAGTTCCATGCTGGCATCGCGGTCTTTCCACATATACAACTGGAACCAATTTGTTCCGCCGGGGGATGCGGCAACGACATCTTCGATTGTGGTGGTGCCTAGAGTCGACAGCGAGAAGGGAATTCCAAACTTTTCCGCGGCGCGCGCACCAGCGATTTCGCCTTCGGAATGCATCATGCGGGTAAATCCAGTTGGAGCGATACCTACGGGCATAGCGAATTTTTCGCCGAGAACTTTGCACTCAAGCGATGCTTGCGAAACATCTTGCAAAATATTGGGACGAAATTCCAAATCTAAAAAGGCTCGTCGTGCGCGATCTAAAGTGAGTTCGGATTCAGCGGCCCCATCGGTGTAATCAAAAGGTCCAGCGGGCGTGCGATCTTTGGCAATCGCACGTAGATCCCAAATAGTGATCGCTTTGGCTAGGCGTTTGGTGCGTGAAGGCAGAGATGGAAAGGAAAATTTCAAAAGTGGTGCTAATTCACCAACTTTTGGAAACTGACGTTTCACATTCTTCTTAGCGTTGTTAGCCAAAACTGCCCACCTTTAGTAAGACGCCGAGCCTATCTGAACAACAAATTTGTGACTATCGCTGAAGCGTGAGAATTTTTCGCTAATGTGGCCCAATGAGTGAATTGTCAGCAAAGGTGCGATCAGCGCTCGATGCTGCAGTCGCCGCCATTGGGGGATCACCACGTGAAGGCCAGATCGAAATGGCTGAAGCGGTCGCAAATGCCCTCACTGATCGCCATCACTTAATGGTGCAGGCCGGCACTGGTACTGGAAAGTCACTGGCGTACTTAGTTCCCGCCCTCGTTCATGGCCGCAAAGTTTTAATTGCAACTGCAACCCTGGCGTTGCAACGCCAGTTGGTTGAAAGAGATTTACCAGCAGTTGTTCCAGCGTTGGAAAAAGAGTTGGGCCGCGAGATTACTTATGGAATTTATAAAGGCGTAGGAAATTACGTTTGTCTGCAGAAGATGAATACCGATGAGCCTGATCCCGATGGCGAAGTTTTGCTGGAGGTAAGTTACTTAGAAAAAGATGCCAAGCGTTTACATGCCTGGGCTAAGACTCCTGGCGTTTCGGGCGATCGCGATGATGCGCCAGATGTCGACCGTAGAGTCTG
>JAXITH010000115.1:0-3750 GCA_034680185.1 Candidatus Planktophila sp. | reverse complement strand
GTCGCCGGACTTCTTTTATAAAAAGGGGCACTTTCACGAGTGCCCCTTTTTTATTTGTCTAACGGTTTAATCGCTAGAATTATCTAAAATCTAAATAAAATCTAAATAGAGGAGTACGAAATGGATGAGAGAGCACCTCGCGCAAATTCGGCGAGACCAAATTCTGGTCGCCCATCCAGCCGTCCTTCTTCATCCAGCCGTCCTTCTTCATCCAGCCGTCCTTCTTCAAGCGGACGACCTTCTTCATCTTCAAGACCCTCTGGACCAAATCGCGATCGCCGTCGTGAAGATCTTCCGGCGCGCGGTGGTTCATCCGATCGTGGTGGTGCAACGCGTCAAGTTTCGCAAGGTCGTGAAGTCAGTGATCCACGTGGGTTTCGCCCCAAGCCTTTAGAACGCGATCAATCGCGACTTCGTCCAAGAATTTTCGAACCAGATATTCCTGAAGAAATTACTGGTGAAGAGTTAGAGAAGAGCGTTCGCGCAGAGTTGTTAAGTTTGTCAGCAGAGAACGCAAAAGTTGTTGCGCGCCATTTAGTTTCAATCAATATCCATATGGATTCAGATCCAGAGCTCGCACATAAGCACGGCGTTGCAGCTGCCCATCATGCCGGTCGTTTAGCGGTTGTTAGCGAAAGCGCCGGTTATGCTGCATATCGTGCTGGTCATTATGAAATTGCGTTAAAGGAGTTACGCGCAGCACACCGAATTTCTGGCGATGTATCAATGTGGCCTGTGATGGCAGATTGCGAAAGAGGTCTAGGAAGACCCTTAAAAGCCCTGAATTTGGCTGGTTCTGACGAGGTCAAGCGCCTTGCAAAGCCAGAAGAAATTGAAATGCGAATCGTTGCATCAGGTGCTCGTCGCGATCTTGGCGAACTCGATGCTGCAGTGATTACCCTGACCTGTAAAGAGTTAAAGAACGAGAACGAAGAATGGGCAGTGCGACTTCGCTATGCCTATGCCGATGCACTAGAAGTTGCGGGCCGTAAATCTGAAGCGCGCGAATGGTTCAAGAAGTGCGCAGATATCGATCATGATGAATTCACGGACGCCGCAGAACGCGCCCAGTAATTCACTTATCCACACCTCACTTCAAGTAACTCATCTACTGTCACAGCCTTAGTTCACTATCTCCTCCTTGCGCATTTGCGCACCTTTTAGACTAGGGAGTCAGAGATGGTTAAAAAAGTTGTTGAAGAAGAAGTTATCGATCATTCGTTAAATGATTTGCTTCTGCGTGGACGTGTCTCAGCTGAGGCGACTACCAAAGAGTTACCCAGCGGCGACAAAGTTGTTGAGTTCCGATTGATTATTACTCGCACCGATCGTGAAGGCGTAGACACCTTGGATATCGCCGCATGGAGCGCTAAGTCGCGAAAGACTGCTCTGACCTTAAAGCCCGATCAGTGGGTTGAGATCTCCGGGAGCATCCATCGTCGTTTTTGGCAGTCACCAGGTGGACTGGCATCACGTTGGCAGGTTGAAGCGATAGAGATCTCTCGCCTTTAAGGCGTAAAAGGCCTACTTACCGCTTATTGGATAGGCTACGGACATGGCTAAATCTTCGAATGATCTCTTCTCGACGCTTCGCACTTATATCTCCAAGGTAACTGAAGGAGAGAAATCTCCAGCAGAAGTTGCTGCCGCTCTAAATGGTTGGGCGCGCGAGAGCGCAGATGCTCTGAAGTCAAAGATCCATGAAGAAGTTGAGGCAAGCGTTGCCAAGATGGGTTTTGTAAAGCGCGAAGAGTTTGATCGCTTAGCGGCACAAGTTGCTGCGATGAAGGGCGGTACTTCAACTAAGAAGACCGGTCCTAAGAAAGCGACCGCGAAGAAAAGTGCAGTTAAGAAAGCGACCGCGAAGAAGGCCGCGCCAAAGAAGAAGGCGGTTAAGAAGTAATGTCTGAAGATTTCAACGCTCCAGAAAACGCTCCAGATAATTCAGGCGCACTTGTCGAACAAGTAAAGATCGAGCTGAACGATATTGATAACTCAGATCTAACAGAACATGCAGCTCGTTTCGATGCTCTGCATGGCAAGTTGCAAGAAGCGCTTAACTCAATCGATGGTCTCTAAAGTCGGTTAGAGATAGATAGCCAATGAAGACTCGATTAGATGCAGAACTAGTTCGTCGCGAACTAGCGCGATCACGTGAGCATGCGGCGGATCTAATTGAATCTCGTTCTGTTCTTGTAGGTGGAATTCCTGCGACAAAGCCGGCTACACAGGTTGATGCCGAAACATCAATAACTATTCAAGGTGATCGCGATGATTTTGTTTCTCGTGGCGGCCATAAGTTGGCTGGAGCACTAGAAGTTTTTAAAGATGTAATCGTTGAAGGAAAGAACTGTCTAGATGCGGGCGCGTCCACTGGTGGGTTCACTGATGTTCTCCTGCGCCAGGGCGCAAAGTTAGTTGTGGCAGTTGATGTTGGTTATGGCCAACTTGCCTGGGAGCTTCGCCAAGATCCGCGGGTAAAGATTTTAGATCGCACAAATATTCGACATTTAACCGGCGATATGGTCGGAGAAGATATTGATCTGGTTGTTGCAGATCTTTCATTCATTTCGCTATCTCTTGTTCTTCCAGCGCTTGCTGCAGTTTCAAAGCCCAACGCTGATTTCGTTTTGATGGTTAAGCCACAATTCGAGGTTGGTCGCGAGAAGCTAGGTGCCGGTGGCGTGGTTCGCGACCCAGCGCTTCGCAAAGCAGCTGTTCTCGACGTTGCAGAATCGGCTTATGACGTTGGCCTGGGCACGATGGGAATCGCAGCATCACCGCTTCCAGGCCCCGCCGGAAATGTTGAATATTTCTTATGGCTCCGTCGAGGTGCGCCAGCAATTGATGAGGCGTCCGTAGATAAAGCGATTGCGATGGGGCCGGCCTAATGTCACGTCATGCCATATTTGTAGTAAACGCATCTCGCGCTGAGGCGGTGGCTGCAACAAAAGAAATTTCGCAGATTCTTCTTAAGGAAGGTTTCACTCTTTCGACGCCATCGGATATTTCAATCCTTGGCATCGCCCAGCACTCCGCCGAAGAACTGCCTAAAGCCGAAGTTGTTCTGGTTCTTGGGGGAGATGGAACGATCTTGCGTGGTTCTGAAATCGCACGTCGCCAAGATGTGCCGATCCTCGGCATCAATCTGGGGCACGTTGGGTTCATGGCCGAAGTTGAAAAACCGTCACTAGCTGAAATTGCAGCAAGTGTTATTGCTAAGGATTATGTAACTGAAAACCGGATGGTTTTAAAGTACGCAGTTGAACGCGCGGGAAAAGTTGTAGATACTGGTTGGGCGCTTAATGAAGTCACAGTTGAGCGAGATGGCACCACAATGGTCGAACTCTTTGTGCAGATTGATGGGCGTCCACTTTCACGTTGGGGTTGCGATGGCCTGATCTGTTCAACGCCAACCGGTTCAACTGCATATGCATTTAGCGCTGGCGGGCCGGTTCTTTGGCCAGAAATTGATGCCCTGGTGCTCTTACCTATTTCCGCACACGCGCTTTTCTCACGTCCAATGGTTGTTTCACCAACTTCAGAGATCATCGTTGATATCGAATCCAGCGATGCTTTGTTATCTTCAGATTCGCTCCGTAAATTTAAATTGCAACTTGGTGATCGCGTTGTAATCACTCGTGATTCATCAGTAATCAAACTTTCACATATTAAGCCAACGCTCTTTACCGATCGACTGGTGGCAAAGTTCAAACTCCCTGTTGAAGGTTGGCGCGGTGAGTGAACGTT
>JAXITH010000114.1:0-3814 GCA_034680185.1 Candidatus Planktophila sp. | reverse complement strand
AGGTCCAGGACTTGGTATCCGCATCATTGGTGAAGTAACCCAGGATCGTTTGGAAATTCTGCGCCATGCAGATCTCATCGCGCGCGAAGAGTTAAAGGCGGCCGGGCTTGATCGTCAGATCTGGCAATGCCCTGTTGTTCTCTTGGCTGATGTGCGCAGCGTTGGCGTGCAAGGTGATGGTCGTACCTATGGCCATCCGATTGTTCTGCGTCCAGTATCAAGTGAAGATGCGATGACTGCTGATTGGTCACGCGTTCCTTACGATACGCTCGAAAAGATTTCGACTCGCATCACCAATGAAGTACGTGAAGTAAACCGAGTTGTGTTGGATTTGACTTCAAAGCCGCCAGGAACGATCGAGTGGGAGTAGGAACTCGAATATGAAAAGAATATCTGCGCTCTGTGCCTTGGCAATCGCCGTGACGTCGTTAACTCCAGTTACTTCGTCTGCTGCGGAACGCCCAACTTCTGTTAAGGGCTGCGCTAAGCCCACCGCTAAAGCGCACGAACCAGCAACGCTTAAGCAACCAACTGCAGTTGATAAGAAACTTGCAAAGACAATGACGATCAACACAAATTGTGGAGTCATCACGATCGCTCTTGATCCCGCAGCGCCACAAACCGTTACCAACTTGGCAACGCTGGCACGTTCTAAATATTTCGATGGCACTTACTGCCACCGCTTAACCACTGAAGGTATTTATGTTCTGCAATGTGGAGATCCTTCAGCGCAAGGAAATGGATCTCCGGGATCTTGGAAGGGCTATAAAGACGAGAACCTTCCAACCAAGAAGATCCTTACCTACCCTGCAGGAACAGTAGCCATGGCTAACTCTGGGCCCAATACCAATGGCAGCCAGTTCTTCTTGGTTTACAAAGACACCACCTTGCCGCCGAGCTACACAGTTTGGGGCAAGATTAAAACCGGTCTGCCACTATTACTGCGCATTGAAAAAGTTGGCGCATACAAAGTCGATCAGACATCAGGAAACGCTTATTACACCGGCGATGGATATCCAGTTCAACCGATCGAGATCAAATCGGTAACTGTTCGCTAACTTTTACTTAGTTCGTATTAACGATTTTAAAAGCTTCAGCAATTCGGCCCTCAGGAAGACCGCCAAGGCCCGCGTTACGCTGACCCCACTCGCGAACCATATTTTCGAGTTCTTTATTGTGGGCTGTCTGTGAAGCATGCGCATGCAGAGCCTTCATCTTCAAATCAAATGTGTCGGTGATATCCACCCAATGATCAGGGTTAGCAAAACCCATCATCCAAACTTCTTTAACGCGGTGTGGTTGCAAGCTTTCGTTATCTAGCAAGTCGGTAAAGGCAAAAGGATTTCGCGCATCTGGATAAACGGCTTGGATCGCAGCTTCACCGGCAGCCAAGTGATCGGGATGGCTTGCGCCGATGCGATCCCAATTGCGCTCAGGTGATTGGCAGACCATGCGATCTGGTTTGCTGATACGAATTTGGCGAACAATATCTTTACGCAGCCCAAGAGTTGGCTCGAGATGTCCATCTACATAATTTAGAAAAGTAATATCGGTGACGCCGATCGCTGCACCTGCTGCGCGTTGTTCGCGTTGGCGGATCGCAGGCATCTCCTCTTTGGTAAATCCAGATTCTTCGCCACCTTGGTCACCATTTGTGCAGAAAACGTAGGCGACTTCAATGCCGGCCTTGACCCACTGCGCGATAGTTCCGGATGCGCCAAAGTCAGAGTCATCGGGATGTGCGTTGATGACTAATACGCGCTTTATTTCTGAATTTGGTAGCGGCTCCATGACAGTCAAGCCTAATAGACTCCGCGCCATGGTTGATACGCAAGAGCTACTGGCGGGGCTTAATCCGCAGCAGCAGAAAGCGGTCATCCACGAAGGCACCCCACTTTTAGTTGTTGCTGGTGCTGGCTCTGGCAAGACTCGAGTGCTCACACGTCGCATCGCTTACTTAATGGCGGCACGCGCCGTTAAGCCATATGAAATTTTGGCGATCACCTTCACCAATAAGGCAGCCGGTGAAATGAAAGATCGCGTCACCGAACTTGTTGGGCCAATTGCAAAATCGATGTGGGTCTCAACTTTCCACTCGGCTTGTGTGCGTTTGCTCCGCCAGGAAATCGAACGCTTGGGTTACAGCAGCACCTTTAGCATTTACGACTCTGCCGATTCGCAGAAGTTGATCTCGCGCGTAATGGAAACTTTAAATCTTGATCCAAAACGCTACCCCGCGCGTCAATTTCAATCGCTGATCTCAAACGCCAAAAACGAACTACAAACTCCTTATCAATATCTATCTGCGGCGCAAAACCAATTCGAAACTATCGTGGCCGATGTTTATACGATGTATGAGAAACGCTTGGCACAAGCCAATGCTCTTGATTTTGATGATCTGATCATGAAGACGGTGCAAGTCTTGCAGCAGTTCCCCGAAACCAAGGCGCGTTTTCGTTCCCGTTTTCGCCACATCTTGGTCGATGAATACCAGGACACCAACCACGCCCAATATGTTTTAGTTAAAGAGCTCACTGGCACCGAAGGCGATGGCTTTCCCGTTGCCGAACTCTGCGTAGTTGGCGATGCCGATCAATCTATCTACGGATTTCGTGGCGCAACAATTCGCAATATCTTGCAATTCGAAGTCGACTACCCAAATGCAGCAACTGTCTTGCTCGAACAAAATTATCGCTCAACGCAAAATATCCTTAACGCCGCTAACGCAGTAATAACCCAGAATGAATCACGTAAAGAGAAGAACCTCTGGTCAGATGCTGGAGCCGGTGCACCATTAGTTGGATACGTCGCCGAATCCGAATACGACGAAGCTGAGTTCGTAAAATCTGAGATCCGTTCGCTGCAAGATATGGGTTATTCCAACCCAGGCGACACCGCGGTTTTCTATCGCACCAACGCTCAGTCTCGTATCTTCGAAGAAATCTTTATGCGCGCCGCTATTCCTTACAAAGTAGTTGGGGGCTTGCGCTTCTATGAGCGTAAAGAAGTTAAAGATCTGCTCGCCTACCTTCGCGTTTTAGCAAACCCAGATGATGAAGTTTCGCTGCGTCGCATCATCAACTTTCCAAAACGTGGCATCGGCGATCGTGCACTTGAAGAAGTAGAAATCTTCTCGCAAGCCAACGGCATCTCATTCTGGCAATCGTTATTGCGGGTTACTGAAGCAACGGCAGTTCCAAATAAAGCAGCCCACTCAATCGGCACATTTACTTCAATGCTCACAGCGTTATCTGTACTAGTTGAGGCAAAGACAAAGCCATCCGTAATCATTGAAGCAGTTCTCGAACAATCAGGTTTGCTCACCGAACTCGAAGCGAGCACAGATCCGCAAGATGAAGTCCGCGTAGAAAACTTAAAGGAACTCGTCTCAGCATCAATGGAATATGAAGAACGTCCCTTTGAAGAACTCGGCGAAGACGAAGAAATTTCGCTCTCTGGTTTCCTCGAGAAAGTTTCACTAGTTGCAGATGCGGATGACATTCCCGATAAGCAAAGCGATTCGGGATTGAATGGATTGCCAGATGGTGAAGACCACGGGGGAGTTGTCACCTTGATGACTCTGCACACTGCTAAAGGCCTGGAGTTTCCAACGGTATTTCTCACCGGTATGGAAGATGGAATCTTTCCGCACGCCCGCACCTTGGATGATCCAAAAGAGATTGAAGAAGAACGCCGCTTGGCTTACGTTGGTTTAACACGCGCCGAAAAACGCCTTTACATTTCGCGCGCCGAATACCGCTTAACTTTTGGAACGCCTAAGTACAACCCGGGTTCACGATTCTTAGATGAGATT